>JANOZG010000057.1:0-7122 GCA_031429275.1 Planctomycetota bacterium | reverse complement strand
CAGCAGCCGATCCGCGCGTGCACGTGCTTCATCGAAAAGGAAAGCTGGGTCTGGGCACAGCGATCCTCGCCGGATTTCGGTACGCCATCAGCAACGGCTTCGAATTTGTCGTCAATCTCGATGCCGACTTCAGCCATCCGCCAAAATATATTTCGCAGCTTCTCGAACGTATGTCGCAATGTGACGTTGCTATCGCCTCTCGATACGTCAGCGGCGGCGGTGTCGCAGGCTGGACTCGCTGGCGAAAGTTGATGAGTCAGTCGATCAATCTCTGGGCGAAGCTCTGCATGGGCTTGCCGACACAGGACAATAGTGGAAGTTTTCGATGTTACAGAGTCAGCAAGCTTGCTGAGATCGATTGGGATTTGACGATGGCCAAAGGCTATGCCTTCCAGGAAGAAGTCCTCTATCGCTGTCAGCGGATCGGATGTCGGATGTCGGAAGTCGCGTTCATCTTCGAAGACCGCCGCTTCGGAACGACAAAGATTAACCTCAGCGAATGTGTCACCGCTGCCTGGGTTATCTTCGCCCTCGGCGTTCAGCGACTGTTTGGACGGCGAGTCCGAATACGTCGAACTGGCTGACGCTGCCTTCGGCAAATGGCCGATATTCTTCAGAATCGAAGATCCTGTTCTGAATCCCTGGGTAATGTCTCTGACAGAATCGGGCTATGGTCGGTACACTAATCCTGGTTGTCTGTCTCTCTGGATTAGAATCTGCCCATGCGCGAACTTCATACGTTTAACAATGAACAACATGCCAACCTGTTGGCCAGCGTTTTACAAGCACGGTCTATGCCCGCTGAAGTGATGGCGGAGGATGGTGCGTGGATTGTCTGGGTTGTGAGCGACGATCATCGCGAAAAAGCTCGCGAAGTCCTGGCAGAGTTTCAGAAAAATCCCAACGCTCCCGAATTCGCCTCGGCTGTTAGGTCACTCAAACAGCAGCACGCTGATGCTCGAGCTAAAGATCAAAAGGCCAGGAAGTTGCAGGTTCGTGTTCAGGATCGCTGGTCTGGCGGATGGTGGAAAACGTATCCCGCAACAATGATCCTGATCGGCATTTCGGTCGCTGTCGTGATGCTCTGCACAGATTGGCAAAAGACCGGTGCAGGCGGAGGCATGATTCCGCCGACTTGCAACAACGATGAATCGCCGCTGCTCAACGCCCTGTACATGGAAGCGCCTGGGTTGGTGATTGAGACTCCGTTCGGGGAAATCCCGCTGCGTGGAAAGCCGTCACTCCTGGCGATATTGAAGAGTGGCCAGGTCTGGAGATTTGTGACTCCCATCTTTCTGCATTTCAGCGTCCTGCATATCTTCTTCAATATGATGTGGCTCAAGAATCTTGGACGCGCTATTGAATTTAACCGAGGCACATGGCGATTCGTGGCTCTTATTTTTGTGCTGGCGGTCGCATCAAACGTCGGGCAATATTGGTGGGTGATGACGTATGTTCCTCGGCAGTTGCCAGGGAATTTTGGCGGCATGTCCGGAGTCGACTTTGGACTGATCGGTTACCTGTGGATGAAAGGTCGCACTCAACCGCAGCAAGGACTTGAGATTCCTCGGGACCAGTTAGTTTTGGCGATACTCTGGATGTTCTTGTGCATTGGCGGCGCCTTTGGCCCAATCGCCAATGCCGCGCATGTGTTTGGCTTTGGTGCCGGGATGCTGCTGGGAACACGTCAAAGTGCGTGGAGCAAACTACGACAGCTGCTGGTTAAAGATTCGACGCAGGAAATCGACAATTAGCGATCAGCGGTCCAACGTTGAAGTCCGTCGAACTATGCATCCATTGGTGCAGCGGTGCAGACGAATTCAAGGCGAGCAGTGACTTTACCTGTATTCGTTTCGGGATCAATGACGGAAACCTTGCCTTTCAGGTAGAAGGCATTGGCAAGTCGTTCTGTCAGTTCGACACTCACTTCAATCGTTTCGCCAGGGCGAATCATCTTGCGAAACTGCACGTTGTTGAGTCGGGTCACAACAGGCACGGCATCGGTGTCAGTTGGGACAAGTCGCGAAATCAACACCGCGCCGGCTTGAAAACACGCTTCACACTGCAGCACACCAGGGAAGACCGGAAATCCCGGGTAGTGCCCCTGAAACACAGGCAGATCGGCTGACAGGACTTTACGCGCGATGATGTGCGTTTCGCTGATTGCGGTGACTTCGTCGAGCCACAAGAATGGATCACGATGAGGAATGCAGGATTTGATCTCTTCAGTGTTCACAGTGATTTTCGTTGTTGCGGCGTTGATGAAAAAGAAAAGCGAGCCGCTAAAGCGGCTCGCTTACGTTCGTGTCTGAAATGCCAAAAGGGCCGACGCTAACGCGTTCGGCTCACTTCAAGCACGGGCAAACTATAGCTCAATCTTCAGCTCTTCAATCTTACGATAGAGACTCGACAAACCAAGTTTCAAGCGGCGAGCTGCCTCTTTTTTGTCCGGACACTGACGCAGCACGCGAGTGATGTGCAATCGTTCGTAATGTCGCAGAGCTGATCGCAGATCATCGGTATCTGGCAATGCAGAACCGCCGCCCAGCAGATCTGGTGGCAGGTCGTGTGGCTGAATTTCTTCGCCTTCGCACATCATGACAGCACGCTCGATGGCGTTGTCCAGCTGGCGGACGTTGCCTTTCCAGTGAGCGGCCATCAAAGTGCGAATAGTTTCGCTGGTGGCACCGGAAACTCGCTTGCCCATGGCATCGCGATTACGCACGATGAAATATTCGACGAGTTCCGGAATGTCGTCGAGACGTTCACGAAGTGCAGGAATGCGAATCTTGACGCCATCCAGCCGATAGAACAGATCTTCCTGAAAGTTTCCTTCCGAAACTTCGTGGCTAAGATCTTTGGACGTCGCCGCGATAATTCGAGCCTGAACCTTGATTGACTTGGTTCCGCCTACAGGAGTCACTTCCTGGTACTCGATTGCACGCAGGATTTCAGACTGCGTACCCGGTGGCAGTTGAGCGATCTCATCAAGGAAGACCGTACCAGTTCCTGCTGTGCTAAGCACGCCTTCCTGGCCGTTCTTTGTGCCGAAAAGTTGAGCTTCAAGAAGTTCAACGGGGCGAGTTCCACAGCTGACCGCCAGGAACTTCTCGTCCTTGTTGGGCCCAGCCACATGGATTTCGCGAGCAAACAATTCTTTACCCGTGCCTGTTTCGCCGACGAGCAACACGTTGGAATTTGTTGCGGCAACTTTGCGAATGGTCTTCAACAGATCCTGCAAAGCAGTGCTGGAGCCGACAACCTGATCAAACCCCGCGCTACGTGCGAGGTCTTTTCGCAATCGCTGATTTTCGCGATACAAATCCTGAAACTTAAACAGTCGCTGCAGGCGTTTTACCAGTTCCTCAAAGCGAACTGGCTTCACGAGATAATCGAAAGCTCCCGCCGTAAACGCTTCAACTGCATTTTCGACCGTTGCGTAGGCAGAGATGATGAGTACGAAAATGGCGGGATTGATGCGGTGCAGTTGTCGCAGCACTTTCACACCATCGCCATCGGGAAGCTGAATGTCACAAATTGCGACATCGTAGTCGCGCTCCTGAGCGACGCGAATCGCTTCAGCAGCGGTGGCCGCAGTGCGGACTTCAAACCCTTCTCCCATGAGAAATTCAGCGAGCGTCTCGCGAATGATAGGTTCGTCTTCGACAATCAAGATGGACTTACGTTGAGCGATAGTTCCCGACACTGTTTTTCAACTCCGGACATTGACAAAAAACATGACACCGTGGTTCAAGCGACGGACGGTCCCTGTCCAGATCGGATTCCCAGACTCTCTTCAGATCGCGAATAGTAGCGTTTTTTGAACAGCAAACGAATCAAATTGCCATTCTCCTTAATTTTTTCGGACGGCTATGGGCAAAAGCCCTTACAAACGCCATCAGAATCTGAGAATTCTTGCAACAATCGCAGCCCTATTTTGGCAAAGTGTGTGATCGGAGTAAACTCCCGCCGTGTCCAAACTTCAGCCAAACAGGCGATTTGCCGTTTCACTTTTGCCCAACGAATTGCGATGCATACATCAAAACTTGTCAACAATCTGAAGCCTTCTGAAACTCTGGCCGCTGCAGCCAAGGCTCGAGATTTGCGATCGAAAGGTGTCGATGTGATGGAGTTTACGGTTGGTGAACCCGACTTCATTACTCCGGAGCATATTCGTGAAGCCGCAAAAGTCGCTATGGATGCCGGACACACGCGATACACCGCCGCGACCGGGATTCAGGAGTTGAAGCAAGCCATTTGCGATGCATTCAAACGCGATCATGGAGTGTCGTATAAGCCTTCTGAAGTCACCATTTCCAATGGTGCCAAGCATTGCCTTCACAACGTGCTTGTCGCGTGTTGCGAGCCAGGCGATGAAGTACTCATTCCAACACCATATTGGGTCAGCTATTCGGCACTGGTTGAACTCGTCGGTGCAATTCCTGTGATGATTGAAACGACCGAGCAGGAAGGTTTCTTTCTGTCGCCTGAAAAACTACGCGCGAAGATCACGCCAAAGACTCGCATGCTGATGCTCAACAGTCCCAGCAATCCGACGGGCGGAGTCTATCCGGTGGAAGTCCTGGAAGCTCTGGCGAAGGTTGCCGTGGAGAAAGACATCATCGTGCTGTCCGATGAAATCTACGACAAGCTGATCTACAGCGGCCACACTTTCAAGTCGTTTGCGTCATTCGGCGAAGAAGTAAAAAAACGGACAGTGATCGTCAATGGAGTCAGCAAGGCGTACGCCATGACCGGCTGGCGCATTGGCTGGACGCTGGCTCCGGAAAATGTGAGCAGCGCCATCAACAAATTGCAAAGCCAGCAGACCTCAAATCCGTGCAGCGTCAGTCAGTATGCGGCGCTTGCGGCCCTGAACGGACCACAGCAATGTGTTTCTGACATGTGCAGAGAATTTGCTGTTCGCCGTGACTATGTCACCTCGCGTCTTCGGGCGCTGCCTGGGATTACTTTCGCGGAACCTGGCGGTGCATTTTACGTCTTCTTCAATATTCGCAGCTACTACGGGAAATCCATTGGTGGTGGTGAACCCGTCACAAACGCTACCGACTTCTGCACAGCATTGCTGGAAAGAGCCCACGTGGCTCTTGTGGGCGGTGACGCGTTCGGTGCACCCGACTATGTGCGTTTGAGCTTTGCCGCGTCTCTTGAAAGCCTGACCAAGGGTCTGGATGCGATCGAAAATTTCCTCAAACCGCGCACGACTTGAAGTGAGGCTGCAGGGCAGACTGCTTCCAGTCAGAGGTATCACAACCGTTCGAACAGTGTCTGGATCCGCAGAACGGCCCCGTTGTCGGGGAACGTATGATAGGAATGAATGACAAAGCCCTCTGGCAGCAGATCACACTTCAGCAGGCTCAGGCAATCCGGACTTGCCGGACTGGAGCCTGGTAAAGCAATGGCAAGGGTTGCAGTTCGGCAATCGGTTTCGAGTTCTCGATGGAGTGTCAGGTAGATCTCTGCGGGTGCTTCTTCCAGTTGATAACTGCAATGGTATCGCACGTCTTTTGTTTCGGCAGTATGAGTCCGATAGCCAATCAAACGCCGATCAACCATACACATCTGTGATGGCAGAGGTGCGAATTTCGACGTGGCGATTTCTGTCAAAGTGCTCTGCTGGGTACGGTATTCCAGCAAATGACCGTTTCGCCCTAACTTCAATGTGGCATGAGCATTGCCAATCTGGATGCGTGTTTCGCTCGCAGTTTCAAAAAGTTCGGGATGTACGGAGCGTTCAAAAACGCGAAGCACCATATCGGCGACATCGGTGCGAGCGTATCCAACAGGCATGGCAGTCAGCTTCAGTCAAGTCGTTTTGATTCGTAGCGAACGCTGCCCAATGGCCACACGGCCGATCGTTCTGATTCAGAGTGCTCTTCGAACCAACCCGACGATTTTAGGCACAGCACCCTATCGAAGGAAACAGCTGAGTTGCTCGATTGCCACATCAATCAAAAACACTCCGCACGATAAGAAATCTACAACACTGACTGTTGACATCAGCGGAGATTCTCTAAGTACGCGATCAGGTCCGACAGCTGTTCGGGCGATAAGTTGCCGGCGATCCCGAGGGGCATCATCGAGATCTCTTGTTTCACTCGTTCGTCGATGTCGTCCTGGATCAGGTCGCGGGAGATTCCGGTGGAGTCGCGCAGGGTGACGGTTTCAGCGCTTTCGAGGACGACGAAGCCGATATGGATCTTGCCATCGGCCATCGCGAAGGCCCACGTGTCAAAGCCCTGAGCAATCTTCTTGCTCGGCTGTACGATGGATTCAATCAGCTCAGCTCGTTTGTAGCGTTTGCCCATGTCGACCAGATGTGGCCCCTTCGGCTGCTGTCCGTTGGCGAAGGTGTGGCAGTTGATACATGACTGCTGCTTGAACAACAGTTTGCCTTTTTCAGCATCGCCGGGTGCTGAGGCAGCTCGATGAGCGACGACGTCATAGGCTAGATTGGCGATGGCGTTGAGATCGTTCGGATCAGCTTTGGGAAAGACGAGAGCTTTTTCTTCGTCCTTCATGGCGATGTCGGCGGACAAACCGTCGAGATTCACGACGTGCTTCTTGAGTTGCTCGGTGAGATGCGTTTTCAGCGATTCGTCTGCTTCTGCCATCGCGACCTTCACGGCGTCGGCGATGCGATCGGATTCGCTCCACTTCTGGCGATCATAATAAGGGCCGGTTGTGTCTGGTCGAGTGCCCCACCACTTTGGGCTATCGACGGTGAATTCGCCTTCGCGATGATACAAACGAATCAGCGTCGTCCAGACTTCGCGCCGCAGCGATTCGTCACGGCTGGTGCTGAGAACCTTGAAGAGCCCATCGATCGTCTTCGGATCGTGCATGTGCTTCAAAGCCGCGATCGCACCGGCTCGGTGAGGTCCGTTGAGGGCTTCGAGACAGGCGTCAATCGCATTGATCTGCACAAGTCCCTTCACCGCCAAATGCGGGATGACTCGGTCAGCATCCGGCAATCGCCATGCGTCTTTCTTTTGTTCCTCGGGGAGCGGCTGGGCGTCAGCCCACCGAGGAATTGCACGCGAATATCGGAGGGCTTACGCCCAGCCGCTCGCCGTAGTCGCAAGTTACAACAGCCCATTT
>JANOZG010000056.1:0-11114 GCA_031429275.1 Planctomycetota bacterium | reverse complement strand
ATCAAAACCGCAGGCGTTCAGCGGCGATGAATGGCAAAACAGAAGGATGGCTGCAAGACCGACTTTGAAGATGTGCAGCAGGTGGTCAAACATGACATCACAATCCTTCGAAATCAATTGATTGGAATGGGCCGGAGATGCCCTCAATGTTCTCTTTCTGATTGAGTGCTTCCGCAGGATCCTCAAAGTACCACAAGCAACACCGCTTGCCCATGGGTTTGACTGAAAATCAGAATATCATGTGGTAGCATCCCCAGTCGTCATGAATATGGTCGGACATTTCATTGCAGGTACAACAATATGAGTCGTCGTTACCACGCCGTCCTATCGAGCCGGTTTGCGTCTATGCTGCTGGTTGCGTGTTTTCTAAACACCGCCGCCGCTCAGGATAACCGCAACGGTGAGCCGACTCGGATCGTGCTCGCGGGAGATTCCACCGTCACCGATGACGCAGGCTGGGGCAGGGGATTTGCAGAGTTGCTCAACGAGAATGCTGAATGCATTAATCTGGCGAAGGGAGGCCGTAGTTCGCGAAGCTATCGGACTGAAGGCTGGTGGCAGAAGTGTCTGGAGGCGAAACCCGATTATTTGCTCATGCAATTTGGTCACAATGATCAGCCCGGCAAGGGCCCTGAACGCGAATCGGCCGCCGACGGAGCGTTTCGTGATCATCTGCGAGCTTTCGTTGATGAAGCTCGCAATGCCGCAATCAAGCCGGTACTTGTGACGTCGTTGACTCGGCGACGTTGGAACGCAGATGGAACGATTGAACCCACGCTTGCCGACTACGCTGAAGCTACGAGCATTGTCGCGAAAGAGAAAGATGTACCGTTGATCGATCTGCATGCACTCAGCATTCGTCAATGCGAACAGCTTGGCGCAACCGCGTATCGAGCCTTCGAACCCATGAACGAAAATGGTGCTGATCACACGCATCTGAACCTCGACGGTGCCCGAGCTGTCGCGCCGCTGGTGGCCAAATCGTTGATAGCAGCGGTGCCTGAAACGGTTCGCCTGTTTTCCGATGAGAGGATGGATGCGGCGGAAGTGCCGAAAGCGTACGCGAAGGCGTTGGCTCAGGGCACACTGCAGCTTGATGAAACCGAGACTGCCGTGACGATTCGACAGGCCGGCAAACTTATTCTGAACTACAACAAACAGTCGCCGCCAGTGCCGGATGGGATGAATCCGATGTATCATCGATCCGGATTTCTACACCCGGTGGCATCACCGGCTGGCAAAGTCGTCACGGCAACATTTCCCTTTGATCACGCTCATCAACACGGCATCTTTACGGCGTGGGTGAAAACAAAGTGGCACGATCGCGAGATCGATTTCTGGAACCTCGCGGGCGGCACGGGTCGAGTCCTCCACCAGCGAATCATCACCACGTTTGCGAACGACGGCCAAATTGGATTCGAAGCGGATTTGATTCATCGAGCGGAAAAGGAACCAGTCGTCGACATACTTCGCGAACGCTGGAAGATCACAGCCTTTGAAACCGATGGCACGTATCACGGCTTCGATTTGCAGACAACTCAGCACGCAATGACGGACATACCGCTGATCATCGAAAAATACCACTACGGTGGTGTCGGCTATCGCGGTCCGGTTCGCTGGCTCACGGACAAGGACAGCGATGTCAAAAAGCAAACCGCCGATTCGACTCCGCCCGTTGTTCGCGAACCCAGTGAGATGACGAATGATCTTGGTTCCGACCGCATCAAAGCTAACCACGAACACGCCCGCTGGGTTTCCGTGAGTGGCGAGATCGAAGGCCAACTCGGCACGATCACGGTCCTTTGCCACCGCGACAATTTCCGCGCCCCGCAGGCGGCAAGGCTGCATCCGACGAAGCCATACTTTGCGTTTTCACCGTGCGTTGATGATGAATTCGTAATCGATCGAGACCATCCGTTTGTCGGACGTTATCAGTATCTAATCACGGACGCGGTGCCGGATGCGAATTGGCTGAGTGAGCAGTGGGATGTGTGGTGCTCAAAGTAGCCATCACGCTCCGCCGTGATGAGCCCCGTTCTGGCATGTGGCTATGACAACGTGGCATTCTTTAGCCAGCTGAACCACGCCATGGGACTTTAGGGGCAACCATATCAGCTCAGCGATGACAAATTCCTGGGGGCTCGTCTCGGCGGAGCGAGACGGCTACATTCATTTGGCGTCACGTCACTCGAAGCAGCAGTTCGCCGGTCAGCAACGCGATGAGAATACTCGCAAGGGAGCCCAGTAGGAAGTATTCGGTGAAGTCGCGGTCTTCGAATTCTTTGGAGCGAATCAGTCCCTTGGCAGCAAGAACAAAACCGAGAGCGTCGTAACGACCGGCAATAACGAAAATCAGCATCAGGATGCGTTCGAGGTTTCCAAGTTTTCGGCCCATACCGAGTCGCGCTTGATCGATAGGTTGGTTGTTGGTGATGGTCGAATTTGGAGATGCCGTTAGTCTTGGAAGAATCTTGCCTGTCGCACACACAGCTTTGACGAAATGAGTGCCGGCGCGTGTGATGTAAAGAAATGCAGATGCATAAAACGGAAATGCGATGCGTGAGGAAAGACTTAGCGGCCACTGAAGGAATTCGGCAATTCTCGGAGCCGATTTCGCTCCGATCAAATTGCCAAGCAACAGAGCCACGATGACAGGGGCGGCAAGTTCCAGAATCGGCAGGAACTCCACCATGCGAAATCGTAACAGCGTTCGGCGAAGCATTGGAAACAGCAGGCTACTCAGAAACACAAAGCCGCCAAGTATCCCGGGGCAGTTGGAGCGAATTGCCCACAAAGCTGCGAGTAATCCTCCTATCGTGCTGCAGATCAGATCGATCGAGATTCGATCGCCGTCACTGGGACTCGGCATACCGGCATTCAATTTCAGCGTGTTGTCATTGCGGACATAACACACAAACGACCAGATCAGAAACAGGTCGGCCCATAGTCGAATTTGATCCGCTGAGTGTGGCCACGCCAATTGAGGAATCATGACTTGCTCCAGTGCATTGTCGTGTCAAAGCGTTCCAGGATGGTGTGTATCGCAAGTTCTGCTTCCTGAAGCATCGGCCAGGCGATTGCTTTCTTCTGACGGCTGACATTGGTCCCGGGGATTTCAAGTTGTTCGGCAATATCTTTCACGGCAAGGCCCGTTCTGAGTCGCTCAGCGATTTGCCGTTGCTGCTTTGTCATCGATCGAAAGTGATGATGCAGAAAGCGGGCCAGCGAGTTCAATGAAAGTGTATCATTTCCAAAGCCCGCAAACACCCCACCGAGCTGGTCCTCTGTCTTGGCTTGCACAATTGCTGCTCGAGCATTGTGCCAAACTGGTCCATCCATTCCGACGGCGGTCTGAGCAAGGTCTGTAAAGAGCTCCCCAAATCCAATTCCGAATCGGAACTGAATGTCGGGCATGTCGGATTCCAGTGCTCGAATCATGGCAAGGAGGCAACATGGATTCTGCAGGAGCCCTTGAAACTCATCGCCCGTTGTGATGGTGAATTTTGAAAGCAGGAATTTGCGATAGTTGCGATTCCAGCCATCCAGGATTTGCTTCAACGTGCGCTGAGTTTCCTGACGAACGTTAGCGTCCAGTGTGCGTGAGCCTACCATGTCGGCGATCACTGCTGTGCAAAGTCGTTGAGGTTTTGTTTCGGGTGTTTTCGACATTGGCATTTCCGCGTTACCTGTTTTCCAGTACCGTTTTCGTCCTCAAACAGGTCTGATGTTCCGATATCGTATACATGATCTTATCTCAGAAAGGATCGTTAATATGATCTTTTTGTGGAAACGTGCAGTTTTACGATTTTTCGACGGCATAGCAGGATTGCTTCGTAATTGTCGGGCATCAGTATCACGAGATCGATTGAATCGCGGATTCCATGCCGATGGACTTTGGCATGGCGCATGAATGATGCGTGCGGACGAACTGGCTTCTGGCAACGTAGCCATCAGACCCCGCCGTGATGAGCCGCGTTCTGGCCTGTCGCCGTTGCGATCGTGGGTGATCGTACCCTACAAGCGATTGCCACGGGACCTCGAGGCGAACCACTTCTGTACAGCGTCATCGAACTTTAAACGCCCGTTTCGTGGGTGCGAGTCGACGACATTTGCATCGCATCCGCACAATCGCAGTTGTACCGGAGGGCTGACGCCGCTCCGCTCGCCCTGGGGCGGTATTAGTCGCGATGAATGTCGGCTGTTTCGCGGGCTGATTCTTCGACTTCAGCGTTTGGATCGTCGTACAGGCGAGGCGACAGTTTTGGGCCTCTCAGGACATCGGTTGTGACTTGTTCAATGCGAATCAGTTGTTCGCCAAGCGTATTGATGCGGCGAGAGACGTCTTCGTTGTTTTGTTCGATACCGCCCGAGACCAGATTGATCACTCCCAGAAACAGCAGCATCTGAGCAACGGTCGTTACCAGCCAGCCGGTTGGGGTGTATTCTGAATAGCCGCCAAAGTGACCGTAGATCACCATAGCCGTTCCAACTGTCAGACCCAGCACGCCAAGGTATGCCAGAAACTGCCCCGTGACGCTGGTCAGGTTCGATCGGCGCGGCGCGGTGATTTCGAAGTGTGGCCCGCGCAGGGATGATTCGTGAGCGTCGTCGATGTAGCGATGCTTGGGCAGCGTTTGCGTGCGAGCTCGGCGACCGTCGGTGCCTGTTACGGTATCAACGGATTCTGGTCCATCAATGCGGAATCGGCGGCCAGGCTTTGACGCGTTGGAGACGATTTTTGTCTCCGGAGCTACTGAAGACGCTATGAAATCAGCGGCCTGCTGAGCTGCTTCGGGAGCGTTATCTGTGCCACCAGGCTGGTCAACTCGAAGCTTTCTGTTCACGTTTTCAGATCCTGTTGAACTGGTAGTGGCTGGTCGCTCCATTTGAAACCGGCGATGCAAAAGCGGCCGGCGCATGGGGCTCCGTGTTATCTTAGTCGGCACGGCACCAAGGGGATGTTCGTTGACTTTGGCAAGTTCTGCCGGTTTCGTTGGACTCAGCGCCGATTCCTCGCGGATGTCCATGATTGTGGGATAAATGCGTTCTTCGGCTTGCGTTGAGTCTGCGGCTGTTGCTTCATCAGCAGCAGTGAGTGGATCGGAGCTAGCCTCTGGTGCCTCGTTTTCTTCAGCGAAACGGTTCTCGCCGCTATCAGGCAAAATGTGGCCAGCGGACAGCGCTGCTCTGTTCTGCTCATCAGCTAGAAGCCTTGCTTCCTGGGCCAGTGCCAAGTCGTAGACTCGCTGAAGCTCACTGGTGATGCCATGAGTTGTAACGGGGGCGGCGGTATCTGTTACGACGCTGAGAATCTCTTCGCGGTCGATTTCGGGCGACTCTGCCGTGTCCGTATCTTCTGATTCGTCTGAAAACTCGAGTGCTCTGTCCTCAGTGGATTGATACGTGGCCGAGGCCGAAGGGAGGCCGTCAGAAACACCGGAGCTTTCTTCGCTTTCCTCAGTACATTCCCGGCCAACCGATTCATCATCGCACTGTTGAGGAATGGCTAATGGGTCTGGCCCCGACGATGCTGCGGTTGTGGCGATATCAGAATGAACCGAGCCAGTTACATCATCCGGAAGGTCATCCGATACCTGACTCGAACTGGATGAATCGGTAAGTTCTTCCGGAGCTGAAACTTGTTGGGCTGAGTTCACTGCAGTCTGTGCATCCTCAGCTAGCGTTGTGGTTTCCTCAGAATCGCGGAAGTACTTTGGCGAGATCGATGCCAGAACTTCCGCTGTTAGTGGAGCCTTAAGGATAGTCAGCGGAATGCTGGGGCCGGCGTCCGAAACGACGTTCTCAGGCGGACCGAAATCTAAAGTCTTTGTCAGCGAAGATGAATGTTGCGTGGGCTTCTTGTTGCTGTCCAGGCGTGTTTGCAATGAATCCAGAGATTCGGTGCGGCTGATGCGTTCGAACAAATCGCTCGAATTCCATCGCTCAAGAATCTCGCGTGCCTGACGAATTGCGTCCGTGGGTTTTGAGGCGGCCAGCAGGTCATGTCCGCACTGGGAGCACAGCAGACCACCGGCGTGGCCGGTCGTCCTGACTGAGACATCCGTGCGACAAGTACTGCACCACATTAGAGTCTAACTCCGAATCATGCGTGCACGGTGTGCGCATCTTTCGGGAAGCGAACAACGTGAGCGGCTAATGTCAACGAGCCGGGAGGCTCCTTTGGGTCAAGGGCTCTCAGCCCTTGTTAGAGATCAAATCCGTTTTTGGGGCCTGTGGGACGGAAATCCGGTCCCGTCCTGAACGACAATCGCATCCAACTCCGGCAAGTTCTACCGACAATTCCAATCGCTGGACAAGGCCAAAACGGATACTTCCCGGCGTGCGTCTTGCCTGTATTTCCTGCATTCCGGCATGGAAAGGGTCGGTTGAGAATCGATCGGCAGATTCTGCCGAAGACGTAGGTCTTTCGGCAGCAATGGAAATAAAAGCGGAATTGACAGACAATCCTGCGGCACGCTCCGGTCGTTATGTTGATTGAATGACTTAACGTCGCTTGGTCGTCGATATTAGTAATTCCTACGGACTGAATTGCGATAAGCGAGGAACGTGCGTCCCCAGATTTTTATTGAGCCCCACAAATCAGTGGATTCACATCCCCCGCTCGCCCAAGAAGATTCATAAAGATCCTTCCTATGACTGCTCTGGTTGAGCTTAAAAACGTGACGAAAGACTACGGTAGCTTTCGAGCACTGTCGGACGTTAACCTGACGATCCAGCCGGGTATCACGGGGTTGCTGGGACCAAACGGCGCGGGGAAGAGTACGCTGATCAAGGTGCTGCTTGGACTGGTGCAGATTACTCATGGCGATGGCCACGTCCTTGGGTTTCCGATTCGAACGGCGGCCGATCAGATTCGAACTCACATCGGTTATATGCCGGAAGACGATTGCTACGTGCACGGCTTGTCCGGAATCGAAACCATGCAGGTAGCGGCGCAGCTTTCGCGAATTCCGGCGACGGAAGCGTTGCGGCGCGGCCATGAAATCCTGGACTTCTGCGGGATGGGGCAGGAACGCTATCGACCAGTCGAAACGTATTCGACCGGCATGCGACAGAAGCTACGATTTGCAATGGCGATTGTGCATGATCCCAAGCTTCTGATTCTTGATGAGCCCACATCGGGGCTTGATCCGGAAGAACGCGAAGCCATGCTGAATCGTATTCGAATTCTCGCACGGCAATTCGGAAAATCGGTTTTGCTTTGTACACACATTCTTCCCGACGTGCAGGTGGTCTGTGACAGCGTAGTGATTCTGGCAGGCGGGTCGGTACGAATCAGCGATACGCTTGAAGATTTGTGCCGCGTGCCCAATCCTTCAATGACTGTGACGTTGTCTGGCGATCGAGATGCCTATCGAAAATGCCTGACGGCGAAAGGCGTGGCATCAGATATCGTTTCGCTGCGACAACTGCGAGTCTTTGGACAAGCCGATGAACTGAACGAACCTCTTTGGTCCGCTGCAACGGAAAGTGGCTGTCTTGTGCGGGGTGTGTCACCTTCGAAAAATTCTCTGGAACAGATCTTTCTGTCGGCTGTTCGTGAGGTGTCACATGCCAATTCATAACCTCGGCTATCGTGAATGGAACGGCGAGTTGCGATCACCTTCGACTCGCTGGCTGGTCGTGGCGGAAATCGGTATCCGTCGAGCATGGCAGAGTGCCTGGCTGCGGAGAATGATGTTCTTCGCGTGGGTGCCTGCCATTGTCATGGGTTTTATGATTTTCATTTACGAACAATCAGCAAAGCAGGGCGGCGAAGTGCAGGACATGATGTCCGCCGGAGCGATGGCGATTGTGACATATGAAAGCCCGAACGATATTCTTCGCCGCATTCAGGAGGAACGAATCCTAAGCGGAACCCGACTCAGTCCGGGAGAGGAGCGGCATTTGTTCTGGTCTGCGTTGTTACAGATTCTGTTTCGTCGCTCGCAGCCGTTTCTGCTGATTCCTATTGTTGCTGTAATCGCTCCACCCATGATTTCGCAGGATTTCAGATCGCGGGCGTTTCTGCTGTACTTCTCGCGACCGATGAGCAAAGGTCAGTACATCATGGGAAAGGCGGTGACTCTTGCACTCTATCTGATGTTCGTCACCATGTTCCCGGCGCTGCTGCTGTATTTTGTGGGTGTTCTGTTGTCGCCGGACATTTCTGTTCTTCAAGCCACATGGGATTTGCCGTTGCGAGTAATGCTGGCATCATTCCTGATTGTGGTTCCCTGCACGATGCTGGCGTTGATGCTGTCATCGTTGACGACAGAATCACGATACGCATCGTTTTCCTGGTTTGCCATCTGGATCTTTGGGCATCTGACATATGTCGTGATTCGAAGTGTCGCAAGCCCTGGAGATAGCTCTATGGTGGAATCGTTGTCACTGTTCGAAACGTTTAACGATATGTCGTCGTGGATTCTGGATCCGAAGCTGGGAGTCACTCAAATGGAAACGCGTTTTATCCTGCTTGCCGTGTTGACAGCTGTCTGCACAGCGGTGTTGTATCGTCGCGTTTCGGCACCGATGCAGGTGTGATGGAGAATGAAGAATGAACACCCACAAGTCACCTGTCCACTTTTCTCGTTTAACCCGTGGCCGACAGGCGAGGATTTCATTCGGCCTGGCCTGTCAGCCACGGGTTAAACGCCAGAACACCAATTGAACGATTTAAGAACATGGTGGGTTCGGCATTCGCTGCACACACCCTGATTGAAGACACAGGTTTTAAGCATGTCAGCCGACATCGCAATTCAATTTCAAAATGTCACGAAGCTCTACGGCAAGGTGCTGGGTGTCAATGACATCACGCTGGAACTGCCGCGCGGTGCGTATGGACTTCTCGGTCCGAACGGAGCGGGCAAAAGCACGTTGTTGAATCTGCTGATCGGTCAACTTCTGCCGACTCGCGGCACAGTCCGGGTTCTGGGCATGAATCCCCGCAACAATCCGGACCTGATGCGCCGCATTGGTTTCTGCCCGGGATTTGAAGGCATGTACGCATCCATCTCGGGAATCGAATGGGTGATCTACCTGCTGGAAATGCACGGCTTTTCGCATCAGGCCGCTCGAGCCCGCGCACTGGATTGCATGGAACTGGTTGGTATGGTGGAGGGCGCGTATCGGCCGATCGCCAGCTACTCTCGTGGAATGCGACAACGCACAAAGCTGGCTCAGGCGATATCACACGAGCCGGAATTGCTCATCCTGGATGAACCACTCAGTGGTCTGGATCCGATTGGCCGAGTGCACATGACAGACCTGCTGCGGAACTGGATCGCCATGGGCCGCAGCATCATCATTGCCAGTCATGTCCTTCACGAGATTGAAGCGCTGACGGAGTCGTTTCTGCTGATTTCCGGTGGCCGCGTGCTGGCGTCTGGCACGGCCGAAGAAGTGCATGAGCTGCTGTTTGATGTGCCGCTGGAGATTCATGTGCGATGCAATGATCTGCGAGGTTTTGCGGCGAAAACGCTGGCCGCTGATCTGGCGGATTCAGCGAAGATTAAGAAGACAAATGCCGGCGAGGAAGTTGTGGTGCTTTCCACGCGGCATGCCAGTCGAATTTCCGCCATCATTCCGGAATGGATGAAAGACGACGGACTAAAAATCTACGAAATCCGCACGGCAGATGACTCGCTGCAGTCGTTGTTTAATTCTCTGATGAAGATTCATCGAGGTGAGTTATGAACGCATTGCGGGCTGTGTTCATCTACGAATGGAAACGGTCGCTGACGTGGGGACGGATCGGCTGGTGGTACGCGATGGCTGCGTTTCCGGTGGTCATCACGATCTTAATACGGACGCTCGGGGACTTCGATCATCTCCCGAATATGGAAGCACAGAAGTCCATATGGTCGGTGACTCTTTATGCACTGATTCCATGCGTGTGTGTGGCGTTGAGTGTTCTGCTGACGGCAGCCCCGGCCGTGGCTGCGGAGCTTGAGCAGCGCAGCTGGGTTTATCTGGCGACTCGACCGAACGGGATTTTCTGGTTGCTGCTGGGAAAGTTTTTTGTGTCCGTGACGTGGTCCACGACAGCCGCCTGGGTTGGGACCGGATTTTCAGTTGCTCTGTGCGGAATGGATGAACCGCGCCGAATGTGGCTGAGTCTGTCTGCACTGAGCCTGTTATCGTCCATCGCCTATTCTGCTGTGTATATGCTTGTTGGCGCCATTTCTCCGAAGCGAGCGATGGTTTTCTGCATGATGTATACGGTGATTGTGGAGTTGGTGTTTGGATCCATTCCCGCGGTGATCAATCGCATGACGGTGCAGTTTCGACTTCGCACTTTGTTCGTGAATTGGATGCCGCTTGATGAACGCATCAAAGAGGAATCGGTTTTTCAGTACGTGATGATTGAGGGTTCATCGTTAATGCAGTGTTTCTGGCTGATCACACTCAGCGTTTTGTTCCTGGTCGCGGCGATCGTTGTGGCACATCGCAAAGAGTTTACGTCGGCAACCGAAGGCGATGTGTAGTCGCGATGATCTATATTCCGCGCGGCGGAAGCGAGTCCGGCGAGCGGAGCGGCGTGAGCCCTCCGGTACTTCTTTCAATGGCCCGCTTCATTGGTGGGATTGAAAGAGCTCCGTTGCTTCAATTATACGCCACAATCACGGTTCGCCCTTCAGCCGCACGTTGTCCACCATAAACACAAAGTCCGTTTCTGGACGTACGACAAACAGATTCACGCATTCAAGCTGGCTTAAATCCATGAGTCGATCGGCAGGTGCATGCTTGATGTCGGCGAGTTCAATGCGGATATGAGTGGCTTCACCAGCTGGAAGTTCGACGACTTTGCCGAAGCGATCTTTTGGGTCATATCCGCTGTGGTAATGGTGCTGATCGAAAATACTGATTCGCAGGGAAAGTGGTTCGTCGCCGGGATTAAAGACATCCAGTTCCAGCGTTCCAAATTGATGCCAGTCCGAAATCAGTCCCAGAAAGTTGGCTCCAGGATGTTTTGTTCCTGCAAGCCCGTGCACCAGCATGGACGCAGAGCCGTCACTGTGCCACGCCGTGGATTGTGCTACCGTCGCCTCGTGCGCGTCCCAGGCATTGAGTTCTCTTCGCCGTTCGAATGACGCAAGGAGTGGGAATTC
>JANOZG010000055.1:0-3726 GCA_031429275.1 Planctomycetota bacterium | reverse complement strand
ATGATGAAATAGATGAAGTACTTCAGCATGATCCCCTTGCTGCAAGCTTGCCGACGGGAGATTTCCTGGGCCACAGTTTGGCAAAGGCAACTGAGTCTATCCTGTGCAAAGTACTATCACAATTTAGTTGTTCGTTGATTTTGCAGCCTGAAGTGAATTTGATTGGCAAGGGGACGAACAACTTTACATGAAACTGCTAATGCGACAGATTGTCTCCTTGCAAAGTTACAAGGTCCTCGGTACAGATATCTCGATGTTTTTCGAGAGGCGAGCGCGATGAATCGGAAATGCAACAAAAGAATTTGCCAACGCGATCGGCGTGGATTTACGCTTATTGAGCTGCTGGTGGTAATCGCCATTATCGCGATATTGATTGCACTCCTGCTTCCTGCAGTTCAGCAGGCCCGTGAGGCTGCACGGCGAACTCAGTGTAAGAACAATCTCAAACAACTCGCTCTGGCCTGCCACAATTTTCATGACATCTACGGCCGGTTTCCGGCTGGATACTTTGGCGCGGCGCACACTGTTGTTCCGGCACCGCCTGGTTTCTTTGATCATCAATGGACAGGCATCGTTCCACAATTGTTGCCGCAGCTCGAACAAAGCGTGGTGTACGACAAGATCAATGTATGGAAAGGTGTCGATCGTCGGCCAGACCCAATGAATCCGGCAAACTTCCTCCCAGAGACTGGTTACTTCAATGACACGGCGACATTTGCCGTTGCGCAGGCAAAGCTGTCTGCAGTCCGATGCCCGTCTGATACCGAGCAGGGAAAATTGGGACAGGTCGCCCTGATGCACACGTACGAAATAGGAACAAACCTCGGTAGT
This sequence comes from Planctomycetota bacterium, assembly GCA_031429275.1. Classification (GTDB taxonomy): domain Bacteria; phylum Planctomycetota; class Planctomycetia; order Planctomycetales; family Planctomycetaceae; genus SXXK01. The sequence continues at coordinate 2,895 of JANOZG010000055.1, read as the reverse complement.
TCCACCGTCTATTCTTTTAACCCAGCAAACTTTACTCTGGGACCATCAAACTATCTGGGTGTTGCCGGTGGCTTCGGGAATCTCTCAAACGCCTGGTCGCCGCAGAAGGGCATCTTTGGATCTCGTACGAAATTCAACTTTCGTGATGTCACCGATGGCACCAGCAATACACTATTGTTCGGGGAAGTCACCGGCGGCCCTGACTATAACTTCTCATGGATCAGCGGCGGAGTGATGGTGCAAGCGTATGGCCTCTCGAAAAACGCCACGCAAAACTGGTTTCAGTTCGAAAGCTTTCACACGGGCATCATTCAGTTCGCGTTGGCGGATGGCTCCGTTCGAGGTCTCTCAAAGAACATTGATTCAGAGACTTTCCGTCGCTTGACGGTGATGCAGGACGGAAGGACCGTCGGCGAGTTTTAACGTTTGGGCAGGAAGACTTCGTCTATGAATCGATATTTCTTTAAGTTTATCGTTATGGCAGGTCTGTTGTCGGCAGCTGCAGTTGGCTGTGGCGACTCGTCGAATACAGTTGAAATGCCAGCGAATCCAGAACCAGCTCCCGGTGCTCCGACCGGTGCAGGAACGGCGGCTGGTGAGAAGTCTCCGGGGCCATAAGCGCACGTAGTGCGTTCAAATTGTCCGATGCGTTTGGGTGTCATGTCGACTGAAAATCACCCTGAACCGTTACGATGAGTCGCCTCCGACCACCGTCGTTGCGGTGTTCGCACAGATAGATTCCCTGCCATGTGCCCGTCAATAAACGACCGTTCGCAATCGGTATCGAAATCGACGTACCGGTCAAAGCGGTCTTCACATGTGCGGGCATGTCGTCCGGACCCTCACAAGTATGCCGATAAGGCCATGATTCCGGAGCCAGTCGATCCAACGCCATGCCTAAATCGCGAGGAACATCGGGATCTGCGTTTTCATTGATCGTCAATGAGGCAGATGTATGCTGGATAAAGACATGCATAAGACCGACGCGGCATTGATTCAGAATTGTGATGTCCTGCAACACATATTGCGTGATGAGATGGCAGCCTCTGGTCAATGCCGGCAGTGTAATTTCAAACTGATGCCAATAGGTCATGTTGTGACTTTATAAGACGTATCGGGAAGCGGTCAGAATCGTGTACAGCGCAGTGTGACAGCCCACAACGGAACTACCCGTAATCAAACGCGAGTCTTCAACATTGTGGGCCAGAATTTCATTATTCCCTGCGCGAGCAGCCTGCCACAGAGTCATCGGACGCGGTTCGTCACGTCTCTGGCAACGGCGAAAATGATGTTATCCTCGGGTATGGACTTCGCGGTCCACTCGAACCATCGCCAGGATCCGTCGCTGGCACTATAACGATTTCGAAATTCAACAACCGGTTGCCCTCCTTGTAGTTGCGACATTACCCTGATTGTCTGGTCTCGATCTTCAGGATGCACGAAATCCATGAAAGGCCGTGAGAGCAGACTTCTCTCGGAATGACCAAGAACGCGTTGAAAATTGGAATTGACGCGGCGAAAAAAACCATCCAGTCCCGCAATGCAAAACAAATCGAGACTGAGTTCAAAGAAACGCTCCAGATCCCGTTCCGCTCGTTGTAACAACGATTCAAGGTAAAGGGCCAGTTCGTTTGCTACCATTTCGGCGTTGGCCGGCCTTGATTCAGGTTCAGGCGACAAGCACTTCATAGCAAGTCTTACCAGCACGCCATCAGCTCCACTATCGATAAGTGCGGTAAAAGTCTCACTCAAATCTGCTTTTGTAGCTTTAAAGCAAACGTCCCAAAAACTGACACCGCAATACGGCGGATGCCCTGTAAGAATCTCACACAGAATGCCGCCAAGTCCAAAAAGATCGGAACGAATGCCGGTCTGAATACCTCTTGCCTGTTCCGGTGACATGTACGCCGGAGTACCGCAAACAGCGTTGACCGATGCGTCAGTCGAGGGCGAACAAAGTGTCGTCTCAGAAGGTATCGAAGAAGGTTCTTCGTTGTGTCTGCCGTGCGGACTTTGTTCGGCTTCATTAGAAAGTTCCACGCACCGGCCGAAATCGTCGGTAGTCAGTGCCAAGCCCCAATCCATGATATGAACTTCACCAAATGCTCCGACCATAATATTGGCGGGCTTGATATCCAGATGAATGACTCCGCGGGAATGTACATAGGAAAGTGTTTGGCAAACGCTTAGAAAGATGTTTAGCAACCTGGACAAATCTTCGCCCGCGGAAGAGCGTGCAGCAAGAAGTTCCGCCAGCGATTGGCCCCTCACCAGTTTCATTGCAAAAAAAGGACGTCCATCAGACGATTTTCCAGTTTCATAAATCGGCACGATCCCAGGATGCTGAAGTCGTCCGGTGATGTGTGCTTCGTTTGTGAACTGACGGTGCAGATGGAGTTTATTCTGGTGTTGTTTCAACAGGAATTTGACAGCAATTTCGCGATCAAGTTCGACGTCGTGCGCCAGGAATATAATTCCCATTCCGCCACGAGCGATTTCTTTCTTAAGACGGAATCGTCCCAGAGTCTGCCCCTCTAAAGTCTCCTCAACTTCGCCGACACTCTGATTTTCTCGGCCACCGCAATTAAGAATTGCGGTCTTCGCCATATCAGCCGCGTCGTATTCGACGCACTCCTGCGAATCATTCTGTATCAGAAAATCGTCCGGAGTCCCAAGTAGGCATTGACCTTCGGCCTCGATGGCCTCGAATATCTCTGATAGACGTTCGCCTGAATCATTCGGAAGGTCTAGCGAACGCTTCGTCGAATCAGGGCCATGATTTACTGGCAAATCGTCGAATTTCATGGTGGCCAGCCTGTCTGCATTTGGGTCAGGGCATCAGCACAACTCGTTTACTGGTTATGGTCCGGGAAGTTGAACTTGACGAAGAGGTTG
>JANOZG010000054.1:0-3535 GCA_031429275.1 Planctomycetota bacterium | reverse complement strand
GTCATGAAGTTGTGCTGGCTGCATTTCGTTCGGCCTTCGTTGGTCGACTCGCTCGTTCAGAATTTGAACGACGGTCGTCTCACGGTCTAGATCAGATGCACGCTATCGTGCGGTGAATCGATCTAGAGCCACAATTGCGATGGTCAGGACGGAAACAAAAATCAGCAGGAACATCGACAGCCGCATACCAAGGAGTTCCGGGAGCATGAGTTTCCCTCGGTCGCCCCACTTCATCACTGTTTTGCCGAGCCACGCAGAGCATTCAGCGAAGAGGTACGAGCCTGCCATCAGACCCAGGACTCCCGCGATTGCATCCCAGTTCCCCTGACCGAGCGCGGCGGCTCCCGTCCCGGGGCAGTAGCCAAGCAGTGCGAAGCCAACACCAAACAGGAGTCCACCGATGATGTTCGCAGCATAGCGGGTTGGCTTGATGTGCAGTTTCACAAGGCCCAACGCATGCAGGCCGAAAACCCCGATGCTTCCCACGACAATTGCCGTCAGCATTACCTTGACGACTGTGAAGTCTTCCAACAGCAGTACTCCGAGCAGTACGTGATATTTCGCGACTCCGCCCTTCTGCAACAGGAATCCAAAGACCACGCCGAACAGCGCGCCCAGCAGAAGTTGTTTTGCAGAAAACTCTTTCTTCGCTGGCGAGTCCTTCTCGGGACCACCCTTATCAATTGGCAGCGAAGCAGTTTCTGCAGGTGCTTGAATTGTGATGACCATGATTTGATTTCCAGAGGATTGTCAGGATTAATGCGAGCGGCGCACCTAAAGCCGAAAAATCAGCAACGCGGTTGCAATGCCACCGACGAAAAAACAAATCACAGAAATCCAGGAGCCTACCGAAAGCTGCATCGTGCCGCTGATACCGTGACCGCTGGTACAGCCGCCCGCGAGTCGTGCTCCGAAGGCCATGAACATGCCACCAACCAGCGCCGCACCAAGCCGGAGCGGAAGGCTGCTGGCGCCAAATCTCGCGGTCCACATCGCCGGTAACCATTCGCCGGTCAGCTCGTTTCCCTGCCATGCGGCCAGAAACGCGCCGATGATTGCGCCGAAGACCAGCATCATTTCCCAGTCCACTGCCGGTTTGTTGTCCTGATAGTACTTCAACGAAATGGTATGTTTTTTGGCGACCACTTTCCCCAGCATTCCCGCCAGCCGCGCATAGCCTGTCGAAGCGCCGAGAGGTTTGTCGGAAAAGTAAAACGTGAACATCGACAACACACCGATCAGACCGCCGACGAGATAAGGCGACCACGCGGGGCCGGAATAATCCAGCGGATGTGATCCGGGCGCGACTACCGAAAAGACCAGCGGTGAGACCGCCGAGAGACTGATGCTCATCAAAAGAAATGTTTTCACAGGTTCCTCGCTTTCGTTATTTCTCAACCGGATACTTTGCATTCAGCCATGCCTGCCAGCTGCCGGGCACGTTATGCACGTCAAAGCCATCATTTTGCAGGATGCTGGCGGCGATGCTCGCGCGATAGCCGCTGTCGCAATAGACTGCGACCGGCTTCTTCTTACTGAGTTCGCGGGACTTCTTCGGCACCTCCGGAAGAAAGATGTGTTTGGCACCGGGAATGTGACCTTTCTCCCATTCGTCGGGTGACCGCACATCAAGGATCTGCAGCGCATCGGACTGCTCTTTGACCTCATGCACCGTCATTTGATCCAGTTCACTCAGCGGAAACCCGGCGTTGTCCCAGGCTTTCATTCCACCGACAAGATAGCCAGCGAACTTCGAATATCCGGTCCGCAGAAAAAGAGGGACCACTTTCGCTACGGCGTCATCATGCTCCAGCACAAGGAGAATCGGCTTTTCCGGGTCGAGCAACCAGCCAGCCCAGATTGAAAGCTCAGGCAGACCGGCGATATTGAGTGCACCTTCGACATGGCCGCCTCCAAACGCCAGCATCGAGCGTGTATCAATGACAACGGATTTTCCCTTAACGATTGCCTCCTGAAATGCTTTCGGCGGGAGTCCCGGAACAAGTGGCAAATTCCCAAGAACTTCTGGTCCCTTCGCATTCAGCTTCTTCATGCGCTTGTAGTACGTCGGCTCCGGAGGCGCAGACGAGAGTGCAAACTCCTTGAACTCTGCCTTATCCGGAAACTGCAGGAACGGATTGAACTGTCGCTCGTAGCCGATAGTGCTTACCAGCCGATCGCCAATGTCCGCCCCGCAAGGCGAGCCGTGTCCGTGAGCTGGGTAAATGATGACATGATCACTGAGCGTGAGGTAGAACTTGTAGAGCGTGTCATAAAGTTTTTCGGCCAGCTTCTCAGCTTGACCATCGCCCATCAGATCGGGGCGGCCGGCGGAATTCACGAACAACGAGTCGCCTGTGAAGACGCCCCACGGCTTCGGCGCACGCTTCTTTTCTGCTGCGACGTACGACATGTGTTCGGGAGTATGTCCGGGCGTAAATCGGGCGGTCAGCACGAGGTCGCCAAATTCAAAAGTCGCGCCATCTTTGATGGCTTCATGATCAAAGCTGTACTTCGCGCCGCCTTCAACGCTGACACAGATCTTCGCGGTCCCGACGCGTTCAGCGAGCTCTCGTGAACCGCTGACCAAATCTGCATGGATATGGGTTTCAAAGATATGAGTGATGGAAACCTTCCGCTTTTTTGCAAGCTCCAGATAGATCTCGACATCAGGTCGCGGATCAATGACCGCGGCGGTGCCGGTCTTGTCATCGCCGATCAAATAGGAGAGTTCGGCGATGCCCTCCGTTTGTACGGTTTCAAGAATCAGTGACATCGTGCTCGCTCCTTGATTGAATTGCAACGTGTGACTCGGTCACCACTGGCCGAAATTCCCAGAATAGAAATGGAAAAACTCGCCGGTGGACAACTCTGCCAGTCTCGACTTCAGATCGCGAAGGCCCTCAACAAAGCCCGAAGCTCCCTCCGGGGCGATGGGATCTTCAGCATCTAGTCTCCGACCCTGAACCAAAACAGCCGACGTGGGAAGTCCTAATGGATCTCATCACGTCGGCTGGATCATTCACTCGCTGTTCAACACATTATCCGACAGCATCCATCAGATGTCCGCGGAGGATGTCGACCAGAAGTTATCGACAACAACGTCGGTGACGACGTCCGCCGTGATGATGTCCACTGCCGAACTGCTGAGCATGAACTGCACCACAGCAGACGGCCTGCCCCGGATGGAAGTTGTTTCCATACGTGGCAGTCCCGCCACAGCATCCCTGATTTGGTGTCATTCCGCCCGAGTAACCGTTATTGATTGACGTTCCATAATCTGGTCGATTGACCGAATGTGACAGCTGTTCTGAGTTGTACGATTGGTTGTTCGACCCTTGATTCCCATAAATCGGCCCATTGTGAGACTGTTGAACGTTTTGGAGCGGCATCCGAAAGTTTTTCGTGTAGCGCATACCGTTCCGCTCGTAAATAATTGGCATATCGGTGTTGCCATTCCACTGTGACAGATCCCGATCGAATTGAGTCACATCATTGTAAGTCTGACCGTTGATCCCGATGATTCTGTCCCCTG
>JANOZG010000053.1:0-4291 GCA_031429275.1 Planctomycetota bacterium | reverse complement strand
AACGCCGTCGGCCACAATATGACGCAAGAGGCGCAAATCCGCTGCTTATCGCTATGCTGGCAGCATTTGTTGCCCGGTGGTCTGCTGGCCTTTGACACTTTCTTTCCATCGCTCGCAATCATCGGTACGCCGCAAAATTCGCGAGTGTTGGAAGGCGAAATGCCGCATCCGACAACGGGCCTACCGATGCGGATGTACGATACTCGCAGTTTCGACCGGGTCGCCCAAATTCAACATTCCATTAATGAGCTGGAATTATTCGGCTCCGACGGCAGAGTGCAGAAGGTCCATCGTTCCGAAATGAGCCTGCGTTACATTTACAAAAACGAAATGGCTTTACTATTGCGGACCGCGGGATTTACCCGCTTCGAGATCTACGGCAATTTCGACCGCCATCCACTGATCCACGAAGACGATGCGATGATTGTTGAGGCGTGGAAGGACTAAGTGCCCGCCGAACAAGAATCGGAATAGGGGTCAGCTTTTCGGCTGAGCCTCTCCCGCATGCGGATCCGCACCGGGCGGTTCAGATCTTACGGAGTGAGTGTCTGCCAGATTCCTGACAGGCTCTCCAATCCATGCTGAGCATGAATTCCGGATGAAGAGTTAGACGAAACCACTACAGTTGAATCATGAAATCCTCATGGCAATACTGACAACTGAAAAATCGGAGGTCTCAGAAATGAATACACAGAAACAAGCCAATCCTGACTACCCGATCAATGAGTTGATCGCACAACGATGGAGTCCATACGCCTTCGCTAATCGTCCTGTTTTAACTGAAGACCTGCGATCTGTATTCGAAGCGGCACGCTGGGCGGCATCCAGCTACAACGAACAGCCGTGGAGCTACATTGTGGCCGTGAAGCACGACGAGGATGCCTTTCAGATGCTACTGTCGTGCTTGGTTGAGGGAAATCAAGGGTGGGCGTCGGCTGCTCCGGTGCTGGCCATTGGCTGTACGAATCTCAAGTTCACTCGGATCGGCATATCTTCGGCCAGCGGCATTGAACAGTGTTGCCGACCAATCGGCGATTTCACGTTCATGGAGCGGAACCTCAGACAGGGCTCCAGAATTGATCTTCGTGGCCAGCTTCTGCGAAAGGCGAATGATCATTGCGGGCCTTTTGATTCAGTAAAGCAATCCGGCAATCACTTGTTAAAAAACCAGCATACAGCCATCTCCTGCTTTTCGTTGCGAAAATCGTCACATGCAGGCATTTCTGGCTTTGTTTGCAAACCCTTTGGATCAGTGCGAACTGATCCACGTTTCGGGACTCGCTGCTTGTCACTTCAACCGGACTTTTGAATCGCACAGCGGGCATAGCCCATAATTCACATGGGAGTAAACCGTGAAACGGCAATTCTCGCATTCGCCATGAAAACAGATCTCCGAATCGGGGCCGAAGGATTCTCCGTAGTGCTCACTATCCCGCCAGGCAACGCCTGCGATTTCCCATGTTTCCAGAAAACTCTCAAAGGTTGCATGACCAATGAACAAACGAGTTTCGTACCCTCCACCTCGGCGATGACGATGCTCCAGCACCTGTCGCAATACTTCAGTGAGTTCTCGATCAGAAAGGCTATTGAGGCTTTTGGATAAAGTCTTAATGTTTTCGATCGGCATGAAGTCAAGTCTCAGGTAAAGGTGGCTGGGATTCGGGGTGGATGGGTTGGCTGTTTGGAGCAGTGGCGACTAGCGTCACGGCCCCGGAGTTTGCAGCCAAGATTGCGGAGGCTCACCCTGGAACACAGTCAGTACGGGCCAGCAGAGCAACACAGCAGTCACCACAATTGCCAGCAGGACGACGCCCCCTCGTTCAAAATCCTGGCTTCTCAGGTTATTCCTGTGGATCCGTTTACAACCGGTTGGATCACTGGCTGTTGCTGACGGTTCTGGCCATGCTTCGAACTGCGATGGCCCGATTGACGGTGGCGACCTCCGGACAACTGGTTAAGCCATATCCTTCAAAGCCTTGAGCGGCAGAACCTTGACCACGTTTCGGGCTGGCCTGGCCTTGAAGACGGTTTCCTCTTTCGTGAAAGGGTTAATTCCCTGGCGGGCTTTGGTAGCCGGTTTGCGGATCACTTTCACTTTCATCAGACCGGGAAGATTGAAGACACCCGGCCCTTTCTTGCCAAGATTCTCTCCAATCAATTTGGTGAGTTCGTCGAATACGCTGGCGATCTCTTTCTTGCTCAGGCCCGTACCTTCCGACAAAGCCGTGACGATTTCGCCCTTGCTCATTGCCTTAGCTGGTACTGCCGTGTTTTTCGCTGCCATCTGAATCCCTTTCATTGAGGTACGTCGATCGAAGAGGGGAACCTATTGGCCGGACCTGTGAATGTCAATGGGCGACCGTCTGAAAGGGGTTGCAAACTTCGATGAAGCCATGTTCCTCCTGAAGCGTAGACAGCCAAGTGCAACAGGGAGTGCAGGCAACGAGGCAGTTCCGGAATTGATCACAGCGGGAAAACACTTTGCTGATCGGAAAGTCAATTGGGATGACAGCGACTACTGCACATTCTGCGCAGCGATTGCTTCAGCGCTTTCGCAAATCGAACTGGGCGATGCTATTGCACCGTTACAAGATCTGCTCAAGTCAGCCAGTGCGGGAACTCGAGCGTTCGCGGCCAACGCGATCGGTGATATTGGTCCTCACGGTCAGGTCTGCGAGCCAGAATTGCAGAAATTGCTCAGCGACACCAGCATTGCGGTCCGCAGAAATGCCGCCTATGCAATGGCACGCATCGATCTGCCGTCTGGTACATCGGTTACTGCCCTTGAGGCGGCTGCAAAAGATTCAGATCATCATGTTACGTTGTGGGCCAAGGAGGCTCTCCGTGTGATCAAGTCAAAACAGTAAATGCAGGCAGAGCGTGTATGTGTGGGAGTTCGAAAGCGTGAAATGCGGTCACGTGGGTTGTTATGAACCGCGGAAACGGAGTGCGACACTGATCGGAAACGGACCCGCACGGTAGCAGTTGTAGATAATGCACTTGTTAAAGGCAAAGAGCGTTGATTATGCAATGAGGGCGTTTTCGGTACTCCGGTCCGACACGCCGGAGTGCGTTCAGTCGAGGTGAGCACCGGTTGGCCTTTGCGTCTGCGGCTGGATGACGATAGAGTCACGATTGCCTGGCCGCTGGGACTTTTGTGAGGACGATCATGCTGCGATTCAAAATGCCGGAAAGATTACTGTGCGATGGCTTGAGTCGTCGAGATGTCATGCGCGTCAGCGGTCTCTCACTGCTCAACGGTATGACACTGCCGAGACTCGGCCAAGCAGCAGATTCAAGCATTCCCAAACCGTCCGGGCCGGCGAAATCCGTGATTCTGTTCAATCTGCTGGGCGGCCCCAGTCAGCTTGACATGTTTGACATGAAGCCCGCAGCTCCTGTGGAGGTTCGCGGTGAGTTCAAGTCGATCCAGACTTCGCTGCCGGGTTTGCAGATCTGCGAGCATATGCCGAACATCGCACGGATGATGCACAAGACAGCACTCATCCGCACGGTGACTCATGGTTACAATTCCCATAACCCGCTCAACATCATGACGGGCTGGAGCCTCGGCAATGCAGCCGCTCTTTCCCCCGACCCGAACGACCCGCCGGACATCGGCGCGGTCTGCCAGTATCTTGGCATGGGACCGGACGATATGCCTGGCGCGTTTTGTTTGCCGTGTTACCCGGGCTGGGGCGAGAGCGGAATGTATCCGGGACTTCGACGGCCCGGGCCATACGGAGGTCACCTGGGCAGCCAATACGACCCCCTGTTTGCTCTCTGCGATCCGACCTTCGACAGGAAACCGGACCGCCCATATTACGGAACTGCCATCGCGCTGGGTGAACCTCAAATGCCGTCCGCCGACGCGCTGCCCGACATGACCAATCAGCGTCTCAATCACCGCCGGTCAATGCTGACACGAATCGACAAAGATTTCCAGCAGGCTTTCAAATCTCAGTCAGTTCAACAGCTTGAGCGGTTTCAGGAGCAGGCATTTAGCCTGCTGTGTGGCAGCAAAGTTCGAGATGCATTCGATCTCTCCCGCGAGTCTGCCGAACTGAGACAGACCTATGGCCGAACACTCTTCGGAAACTCTATGCTGGTCGCTCGCCGACTGGTTGAAGCTGGCGTACCGTTTATCAGCGTGCATGCAGAAAACTTCCTGCCGAATGGTTCATTCACCTACGACATGCACGAAAACAATTTTGCAATGTTGAAGGAGCATAACCTGCCCGTGCTCGACACATTGCTGCCGGCACTTGTGGACGATCTCGAGCAGCGCGGC
>JANOZG010000052.1:0-1823 GCA_031429275.1 Planctomycetota bacterium | reverse complement strand
ATCCCAGCGTGTACCGCCGCATCCCACATGTTCAGGCAGAGAACAACGGGACAATCAACTTCCAGAACCTGCGTCGCCAGATACAAATTCCTATCCAACGCGGACGCGTTGCAGATGCAGATAATCAAATCCGGTTTGGGTTCGTCGCAGCATCCGGTTAAGACCTGCACGGCAACCATTTCATCCGGAGATTTTGGAGACAGGCTGTAGGTTCCCGGCAAATCGATCAGTTCGATATTGCGTCCGGACCATTGTGTGCGGCCGACTCGTTTTTCCACAGTGACGCCGGGGTAGTTTCCGGTCCGCACTCGCATGCCAGAAAGCGCGTTGAAGAGCGTGCTTTTCCCCGTGTTCGGATTGCCAATCAGTGCAATGCGTGCCGTGTGAATTGCAGCCGACGGACTTGATGGCGAGGGGACAGTCACAGCGACGCCGCAGAACGAAGAGGAGGGAATTGTAGGATCTCGATAAACTCCGACATCGAGACCGAGCCTTTATGTCGCCGCAACATGCAGATCGGAAACTGGCACGGCTCCGACAGGTTCTGACCAACCGGAGTCGTTTGTGACGGAAATACACGCAGCTTCGGCAACTCGCATCGATATTGAAACGTTGTGGATTCGGTACTGTATCGGTCCGCCAAATGGGGCTCGACGCAGAACCTGTACCGCAACACCGGGAACGAAGCCCATTTCCATAAGTCGCGATGCTATCCTGCTAGCACCAGAGATTGCCGTAACAATCGCAGATGCTCCGGGTGTTAAATCAGCTAATCGCAATGTATTCATCAGGATCACCACCAGCTCAAAAAACCGGAGAAACACGGGCCAGATCGTGCCGTTGAAATCAAACCCAGATTAATGAATGGGACGCCAAAACCACTGTCGCAAATGAGACTCAATCTCATGTTGCTATCCAAGGATATCGCAGTTAACGTCGATTAGGCCACAGGCAATGCCCCGGTTTTCTCCAGATTCCGAAGAATTTTTGTTGTTGGAAAACGCGACCGTGGGTAGACATGCCTCAGGTCTATCAGCTTTCTGGCATCGCAGAATGGAAATTCTGGAGGTATCTTCAGCAAATCCAGCAAAGGGAATTCCCTTCTGACTGACTGATAAGCGGCATTGGGCAGGGCGGCTGAAAAACATGTGACGATGCGCATTGTTTCCGGCGTGCGGGCAGATGGGATGACACAGGCAGACCTGAAGCCCCGCCCGTTTTAGTAGAATTCACCTAAAAAAAGCAGCGAGTTTACGGCGTTATAGATTCAAATCCCGCCCCTGCTTTGCTAAACCACCAACTGTTGACGGGAGATGAGTTGTGGTGAGGGTCGTGCAGAACGGGGAACGTTCTCCACCAGACCTTGAATGAGCCATCCTCAGGATGCAAGGACGTGTTTGGATGACATCTGTACTACTCTTTTTGTTTATGCTGGTCACATGCCTGATGTTTTTAGGCATGCTCTGGGGCGATCGCGTAAGTTTGCCGAATCTGTTCACCGGCAATTGGCTGAATCCCGTCGGTGACCTGATTCAATTCCTGTCGCGAGTCTTCGGCGAATTCCTTGATGTGACCGTCGACTTTCTCGTTGGGCATCTCTCGTGGGTTGTGGCCGCCGCTTCCGGAACTGTCGGGCTCGTCATCGTTGCATTTCTCATGGGCGGCGGTCTGGCTTCGGACGCCGAAGCGTATCATGTTGACACTCTGGCCCCACTGCATGCTGGTGGAGTAGTTGATCAAATCAAGGTTGTTCAACCTGAAAAGCCGCGAGCAGAAATTGACAGTGGAATCATTCTGGCAAAGGCCGACATCGATGACTCTCA
>JANOZG010000051.1:0-10225 GCA_031429275.1 Planctomycetota bacterium | reverse complement strand
CGAAGGATCGCCAACCCCGGCTCCGTCCGTAGAGCTTCCAGGCGACTTCATTGCGTGGTGGGATCCAATGGTTCGTCAAAGCGCGGGCTTGGCAGCGCAAACGCTACCCGTGGAAGTCGCCACTCTGGTTCAGCAGGCACTTGCAAACGCACCACAGGTTCAGGTTCTGCAATCAGATCCGGAAGTGCAATACACAATTGTCCGTCAGGAAGAGGCTGCATTCGACTGGCGAACGTTTCTGAATGCGAAGTACAGCGACCTGGATGACCCTGTGGGTAACACGCTGACAACCGGCAATAACTCAACGCGATTCAGTGATCATGCGATAAACTCGCAAGGTGGACTTAAACGCCGCACAACTTCCGGCGGCGAGTTTCAGGTCGCGCAGAGTATCGGACACCAGTACAACAATTCGATATTCCTGAAACCCAATGCTCAATCGACATCACGGCTGGAATTGAGTTTCCGACAACCACTCCTGGGCAAAGCAGGGACCGTCTACAATCAGAATCAGATCGTCCTTGCCGGAATCAATTCCAACATCTCCAGCGATGAAACATTGCAGGAACTGCAGGCTCACCTGTACCGCGTAGCGGAAGCCTACTGGAATATCTATCGCGCTCGAGCCGAGTTCTTTCAGCGACAGAAGTTACTCGCTTCAGCTCAAGCTGTGCTTCAGACACTGGAGGCTCGTCACCAGGTCGATACGATTCCGCGTCAGATCCTGCGAGCTCGCGCGGCGGTCGCCAGAGCTGAATCTCGCATGCAGCGCGCGGTAACGGACATTCGTAACGGCGAATCTCAGTTGCGACTGCTTGTCAATGATCCTGCGATGATCAATAGCGGCCCTCTGGAATTTACGCCAACGGAATCGCCGGCCGCAATGCCGTCACCCACGGGACTGCGAGAAACGCTTGAGTCTGCACTCCTGAATCGACCTGATATATCGAGAGCGATTCGGCAGATGCGATTGTCCAGTGTTCAGATTGGCGTCAGCAAAAGCGAGTTGCTTCCTAAACTGGACTTCATCGTGACATCGTATGTCGCCGGACTGCAGGGACAGTCACAGATCGACCAGGCTTTCAGTGACCAATTTACTGTTGGCCGTCCCGGATACACTGCCGGATTTGAGTTCGAAGTTCCGCTGGGCAATCGAGCCGCGAAGGCAAAGATGGAGCAGCGTCAATGGGAACTCAAGCGGGCCATCAGTGCGTTCCGCGTGACTGTCGAAACGTCTTTAACAGAAGTTGAAATCGCAACACGAGAAGTTGATACGTCGTATCGCGAAATGCTTGGCAAATATCAGGCAATGGTTGCGGCACAAAACGAGGTGGCCTACCTGCAGGATCGATTTGACACATTGCCGATGATTGAAGATTCGACAATGTTGCTGCTCGAAGATTTGCTGGGCGGTTTCGAACGGCTTGCTGACGAAGAGTCTGGTTTTGTTCAGGCACAAACAGGATATGCATTATCGCTCATCCACCTCCGACGCGCAACCGGGACATTGATGCGGTCGCGGCACGAATCCCCCGATATTGATCCGGAGGAAAATCAATGGATGACGGCACGTGCCGAACAGACTGCAGAAGAAACAGATCAACGCAAGATCCGCCCGGCAAGCTATAGTTCAACGCAGGGGCTGGATGACAGTGGACGTCCACCTGCAGATTGGTCGCGACCTGTGTCGGCTCCATCGACGCGTGTCAATCGGCCGGCCTCAGAGGATCTGCAGCCTGTCGAAAGAAACAATGCTGTGCGGCCAGCGTCAGTCGGTGGTCATTCATTTGGTACAAGACAGCCCGAAGTTCGTTGAAATTGCTGACCACCGACATACGCCGTTCTATATCGAACATGACGGGTCTCGCTCAGAGAATGCTGTGACAATGTCCGAAACACTAGTCACCACAGACAGTCCTCAGCATCTGTCGGTTTCTCGGCCGGCTGCTTCAAAACAGCTGGATCGCCTTACGTCGCCGCAGCTCATTCCTCATATCCGCGCGCTGACAGAATCATTAGGTTCATTATCGCTGGATCGCCTGCAGCAAGAAGTCCAGCTTGTCCGTCGCGAAATGGCAAGAGGGCAGACACCATCGGAGCCGCATTTGCTGATCGCCGGGTTAGCACTGGTGGCAGAAGCTCTGAAACGCACGGTGAAAGTAAATCTGTATGATGTACAGTTGCTGGCCGTGATCGCTATGACACGGCGATGCATCGCGCAGATGCAGACAGGTGAAGGCAAGACGTTTGTCGCCTTGACATCCGCACTGCATCTTTCACTCACGGGACGCGGTGTGCACGTTGTGACGCCGAACATTTACCTGGCCGAACGAGACCATAAACTCGCGGCGAAGGTGGCAGTCCCATTGGGTATCTCCGTAGCCCTGCTGCCCGAACGGGAAGATGCCTCAAAGAAGACGCCGGCTTATGATGCGGATGTAACGTACGGTACAGGCCATGAATTTGGTTTCGACTACCTGCGTGATCAATTGACGCTGCGCGAAAGGTCGCAACAACAACTTGGGGACCGATTGCTGAACAATCTGCGACAGCAGTCATCCACGCGTCGCGTCACCATGCAGCGCGGTCTGGCTTACGGAATCATCGATGAAGCCGACAGTGTTCTTATCGATGACGCAGGATCGCCACTGGTACTGAGTTTCGGTTCAAATCAGCCAGCACCGGATGCCGACGCACATATGACAGCAAAAGCATTGGAGGAGGTTTTGCAATCTGAACAGCACTACATTGTCGAAGCGTCCAGCGGCCGGGTCGCTTTGACCGAAGCCGGCGTGCAGCGATGCCATGCGAAAGATGTGGCCATTCCCGTGCTGCAACTGGCTCGACCGTGGACCGAATATGTCCAGCAGGCACTGCGAGCCCGCCATCTTTTTCGCCGTGGCGTGCATTATGTTGTACAAGAAGACGAAGTCCGTATCGTTGATGAAACCACGGGGAGAATTTTTGAAGATCGTTCCTGGCAGGACGGCCTGCATCAGGCGATCGAGGCCGCCGAGAATCTGCCCATCAGCGCTGAAAAACAAGCCGTGGCGCAAATCACCAAACAGCGTTTCTTCAGACTCTACGAAAATCTGTGCGGGATGACAGGAACGGCCGTCGGATGCGAACGAGAATTATCTGACGTCTATAATCTGACGGTTGAACCAATTCCACTTCGCCTCCCATCACAACGCAACGTGCTGCCGACGAGATTCTTTGTCGATAACAATTCAAAGTATCAGGCGATCGCTCAGGACGTCATGCTGGTGCAGCAACTCAAACGTGCCGTGTTGATTGGCACACGATCAATCTTTGATAGTGAAACCGTCGCTGCGAAACTGGCATCGCTGAACATCGAATGCCAGCTTCTGAATGGATTGCAGGATGCTGCCGAGGCTGACATCGTGAGTCGAGCCGGGCATCCCGGAAGCGTGACCATTGCCACGAACCTCGCTGGACGTGGTACCGATATTCACCTGCATCCCGCAGTCCGCGCGAACGGAGGATTGCATGTCATTGTCGCTGAATGTCAAACATCGTCGCGCATGGACCGACAATTGATCGGACGCTGTGCGCGTCAAGGCGATCCAGGATCGGCTCAGGCCTATGCGTCGGCCGAAGACCACCTCATCTCGCTGCATGGACCGTGGCTCGTGAATGCAATGAATCGAGAAGCTGACGCGAACGGTGAAGTCGATGCTGACTATTCAGCACAATTGAAACGGATTCAGACCACAGCCGAACGTCAACAGTATGCCTCACGAATCAACATGCTCCGCCGCGACATCGCGCGTGATTCACTTCTGAAAAGTGTTCGGTGACGCTGTCGGATCATGCGATTCGAAAGTTCTGCAGCGAGGGTCGTCAACACCTTCGGCACTCATGCATAGCGCACCTGTCGTTGGAGTACAGGCTTTTAGCCTGCCACGCCGGAGAGAACAGCAGGCTAAAGCCTGTACTCCAACGGTTCATGTGCATAACAGGCTATGCCCCGATCAGCTTCTTATTGAACACGCCTTCGTTGATTGTCGGGCGTTCCGGGCGACCTTTGTGGTTGTAGGTGAGCTGCATGTTGTCCAGTCCCATCAAACCCAAAATCGACGCATGAATGTCATGGACATGCATCTTATCATCGACGGCGTAGAGACCCAGATCGTCGGTGGCTCCGATGGCCTGGCCACCTTTGACGCCGCCGCCGGCCATAAAGATTGAAAATCCCGTTGGATTGTGGTCGCGACCGTCACCTTTTTCGCTCATCGGCGTTCGACCAAATTCGCCGCTCCAAATCACCAGCGTTTCGTCCAGCGATCCCCGTTGTTTCAAGTCTTTGATCAGGCCGGCAACAGGCTTGTCCATGGTTTTGCAAAGACGTGAGTGGTTCGCTTCAATGTTGTCATGCGAGTCCCACTTGCTGCCGGTGCCATTGTAAAGTTGAACGAATCGCACTCCGCGTTCCACCATGCGCCGTGCCAGCAGGCAGTTACGTCCGAAGACTTCTGTTTCCTTTTGGTCCATGCCGTACAGCTGTTGTGTCTCCGGAGTTTCTGATTGCAGATCTACAGCCACTGGAGCTTGAGCCTGCATGCGGAATGCCAATTCGTAGCTGTGCAGTCGGGCGTCCAGTTCCGATTGCTGCGGGCGAGCCCATGCATAGTTTTGGTTGAACTTGTGCAGTAGATCCAGTTTCCTGGATTGTCGTTCAGACGAAAACCCCTTCGGTGAATTCAAGTTGGAAATCGGCTCGTCGCTGTTTCCTGCCAATTGAACTCCCTGATACGTGGCCGGCATGAAACCGCTGCCCCAGTTGCGAGTTCCATTCACAGGACGACCAGTGCTGTCGCAAATCACGACAAACGACGGCAGGTTGTCGTTTGCTGAGCCCAGTCCGTAATTCACCCACGCGCCCAGCGACGGACGTCCGGCAAAGTTAATGCAGGTATTCATCTGGCATACGCCGCCCGCGTGGTTGATTCCGTTCGTCCAGCACGAACGAATCACCGCGATGTCATCCATGCAGGTAGCAATGTGGGGAATCCATTCGGAAGCCCACATGCCACTGTCACCATGCTGTGTCCATGTTCGTGGAGCAGCCAGCAGCGGCGAGCCTCTTTCTCCCATGGCGGTGATGGGTTCGCGAAAGCTGGAAGGAAGTGGCTTGCCGGCCAGTTGATTGAGCAAGGGTTTGGGGTCGACGAGGTCCAGATGACTTGGACCACCTTCCATGAAACACCAGATGACGCTTTTAGCCGAAGCAATGCGATGAGTGAGATGCTGCTCCACTGCGGAGGCCGTCTCACGCCCCGCAATAAGATTCAAAGCGAACGCGCCAAAGCCCATGCCGCTGGTTTCGAGTAATCGTCGTCGAGTTGTTGTTGACTGCATGTCTTGCATTCCGGTCGCTACGTTGCAAAGGACAGATACCCGCGGCTAGCGGGGTGTTGATTTAATGGGTTTTCACAACCCGAAACGTCAGTGAGGGATAAAAGTGCCGCGTTTTCAGCAACGATCCCTCGCTGACGCTTCGGGTTAGGATTAAATCAACAGACCGCTAGCGCCTTGCGGCTCAGATCACTAAAACTACTCGATGTAAAGGAACTCGTTGGAATTGAACAGGATGTGGCAGAAATCAATGAGTTGCTCTGTGTTCTTATCGACAGGATTTTCTTTCGATTCATCTTCGTCAGAAGCAACCTGCGATTCTTCACCGCCTCGAGTTGCCGGCTCCGTTTCGGCTGCAGCCAGAGATGGTTCGTCTGGGGATGGACCATGAGTTGTCAAAAATCCGATTGACCATTCCAGCTCATTCGGAGTTGGTTCACGTCCCCATGCCGTTTTGATTGCGGCGACAGCTTGTTCGTGTGGGGTGGAATGGATCTTGCGAATTCGCTCCGCGAAATCTTTGGCTCTCTCCAGCGGAAATTCGCCATTGATCATAAGTAACGATTGAACAGGCGTTGTCGTCGATGTTCGCTCGCTGGTGCTTTGCAAGCCGTTGGCAATATCAAAAACTGCCATAAACGGATCAGGCGTATTTCGAAAACTCTTCACATACACCGCGCGACGAGGAACCTTTGCATCGACGCTGGGGCCACCAGGATTCGTTTTCAATTCACCGCTGCAGGTCAGCATGGCATCGCGAATCTGTTCGGCGGAAAGGCGGCGAATTCGAGATCGCCACATGAGGTTGTCGGCAGGGTCAATGGTTTGTTGTCGAGCTGCGTCAGGGTGATGAGCTGATTGCTGCCATGTGGCAGACGTCAGGATCAGTCGATGCAAATGCTTTATACTGAAATCATGCTCGACAAATTCCGTCACGAGCCAGTCGAGCAGTTCCGGATGAGTTGGCTTGGTTCCAAGTCGCCCGAAATCGCTGGAAGTCGCTGCGATACCCTGACCAAAATGTTGCTGCCAGATGCGATTCACGAAGACTCGCATCGTGAGCGGATTGTTCCCGTCACCAATCCAGCGTGCGAGTTCTGTGCGACGCCCGGTCGATGCCGGCAACGACTTCACCTGCGCTGTTGGTGTGGCAGTGTCGGGCGTCATCACCACTGGATAGCCAGGCTCAATCGGTGCCGCGTCAGGGCTGTCGGGAATTATTGTTGCGGCAGCTTCACCGTCGAAATCGGACGCTGTCATCAGAGATGGCAACGGCTTTGGCTTGATGCTATCGAAGGTCGCCAACTCCTTTTGAAGAGCGTCGTATTTTTCCTGATGTTCCTTCTTCATGCCTTTCAGTGGGCCACCGCCTTCCTCTTCGAACTGGCGCGATACAAGGTAGGCCATCTGATGTTCCCAGGATGTCCGTTCGGCGACCGGCTTGTAAAAGCAGGCCTGGATATCGAGCGGAAACTTGTCGGCGGTCGACTTCCATTTGCGATCATGATACGGCTTGATAATCGCGTCGATCTGTTCGCGGATCGACTTCGTCACTTCTTCCCATTTGGCAAGTTGCTGCTGATATTCCTGCTTTTCTGTCTCCGTCGCGCCAATGATGTCGTCTCGCCAGATGACAGGTTCGAGGAACGCCCGAAGCCTGAAGTAGTCTGCCTGGAGAATAGGATCAAACTTGTGGTCGTGACATTTCGCACATCCCATGCTTAGTCCGAGAAACGCGTCTCCTGTGACGTCGGTCATCTCGTTCATGCTGTCGTTCCACAGGCCACGAGCGTCACGCTGGTTGTATTCGTAGATGCCAAGTCGCAAAAACCCGGCTGCAGCCAGATGCTGGGGATTGTCTTCGCGAATTTCATCACCAGCCAGTTGCTCGCGGACGAAATCGGGATATCGCTTGTCACTGTTGAATGCATTGATGACGTAGTCGCGGTATCGCCAGATGTGCGGACGATAGGCATCCTGATTCCAGCCGTCGGATTCTGCATAACGAACAATATCCAGCCAGAACCGTGACCAATGCTCGCCGTAACTTTGATTGGCCAGCAGTTGCTCCACCAGACTTGCCCATGCCTGATCAAAGCCATTGGCTGCAGTCGCGTCATTGAACGACTTCAGGTCGTCCGCAGTCGGCGGCAGTCCGATCAGATTAAAGTAGGCACGGCGAACAAGTGTTTGTGCCGAAGCTGCCGGAGCAGGAGTCAGCATGTTTGCATCCAGGCGATGCTTCACAAAACGATCGATATCATTCTTTGACCATTGGTCTCCGTCGATGTCTGGTGTCGCAACGGGATGAACTGGTTGAAAGGCCCACCATTGTCGGTCTTCGTCTGTGATTTCAGTTGGCCCCTCGCGGAGCGGTTTTGTATTTTCTGGCCAGAAGGCACCCATATCGATCCAGCGTTGAAGTTGCCGAATTTGTTTATCGCGGAGTTGCCCGCTGGGCGGCATTTCAAAACCCTCGTAACGTACGGCTTCCATCAGCAGACTTTGATCCGCGTGCGATGGCACGATGGCCGGGCCGCTCTCGCCACCTTTCAAAATGGCCTCGCGTGTATCCAGCCTGAGACCGCCTTCCTGCTTATGTTCGCCATGACACTTCAAACATTGCGAGGCAAGAATCGGGCGAACCTGAGTTTCGAATTCCGCAACGGTGTACTCGCTCTCGTCGGCATGGCAGACTGTCATGCAGAGACTCTCAACGATCAGCAGCGCCAGTCCCAGGATGATGCCGCGTTGCAGTGAGAAGAAAGGAGTGAGGGAGATTTTAGATTCGATGGAGTTCATGGCATCAAGAATTCGAAGTGGTTGAACGATCGAACGTTGTCTGGTTGCGTCGTCACAAATTCCGGCATGTTATACTCCACGCGGTCAGAATTGAGGTTTTGTGAGCGGCAAGGCGCTAGCCGCCGGTGCTGACCGTATGCACAACCCGCGGCTCGCGGTCTTTTGATTTAATCCTAACCCGAAGCGTCAGCGAGGGATTGTTGCTGAAAACGCGGCAACTTTTATCCCTCACTGACGTTTCGGGTTGTGAAAACCCATTAAATCAACACCCCGCTAGCGCCTCAGGCTCACGCTACAACACTTCCCTCAATTCTGGCCGCGCGGAGTATATGATACCATTTTCCGCAATTAACGCCCCGATTAATCACAAAGAATTCTACGCCTCAATAATCGGCCTAACCACTTCACCCTTCACATCGGTCAGGCGGAAGTCGCGGCCAGCATAGCGGTAGGTCATGCGTTGATGATCGTATCCCATCAGGTGCAGAATCGTGGCGTGCAGGTCGTGTGCGGAAACAGGATTCTCGACCGCTTTGAATCCGAAGTCGTCTGTTGCTCCATAGACGGTGCCTTTCCTGATGCCACCTCCGGCCATCCACAGCGAGAAGCCCCAGTGATTATGGTCGCGGCCCTGACTTGCTCCGGAACCATCCTGGCCCATTTCGACTGATGGAGTTCGTCCGAATTCTCCGGTACACAGAATCAACGTCTCGTCCAGCAACCCGCGTTGTTTCAGATCGATGATCAATGCGGCCAGTCCTGAATCGCACTCACTGGCCAGTCTGCGATGCTCGTCCTTGATGTTGGAATGACTGTCCCATGGCTGCATATCACCGTGCCATGTCTGGACGAATCGCACGCCACGTTCGATCAATCGTCGAGCCATCAGCAACTGCCGGTTCTGCGGTCCGTCGCCGTAGAGTTTTTGAATGTGCTCGGGCTCCTGAGAGATATCAAATGCGTCGCTTGCTTCGGTCTGCATGCGAAACGCAAGTTCAAACGACTTGATGCGAGATTCAATGATGGCTTCGCCTGGCCGTTCTGTCAGATGCTGTGCATTCAATTGCTGCAGAAATTCAAATTGCTTTGACTGCTCTGTCGAAGACACCCGCTTGTTCTGCAGATAGTCGATCAGTCGTGTTGGATCAGCGTTTGAGGTATCAACGCGAGTTCCCTGGTACGCACCAGGAAGAAATGCCGATCGCCAATTGCCAGCTCCTCCGACCGGCATGCCGCCGGGACACAACGCGATAAATGCCGGCAGGTTTTCATTGATCGATCCCATGCCCCACGTCAGCCACGATCCCAGACTCGGCCGCACCAGTCGCTGATCGCCGGTGTTCATCAGCATCAGCGACATCTCATGACTTGGGAGTTCAGCGTGCATGGAGCGAACAACCGTCATTTCATCGACGCACTCCGCAAGACGAGGAAAGATCTCGCTCATCTCAATGCCGCTTTGGCCATGCTTTTCGAACTTGAACGGACTTGGCAATGCCACGCCGGTTTTGCGCTCGGTCTGCAGGTTTTCGAAGGGAAGCATCTTGCCCGCAAGTCGAGTCAACTCGGGTTTCGGATCGAACGTATCGACCTGCGAAACTCCACCGTTCAGAAACACATGAATGATGTGTTTGGCTCGACCGGGGAAATGAGTCCGCAAGGCTCCACCCGACTCATTGGCCGACGCTGTATTGCCCAGCAGATTGGCCAGCGCGAGCCCGCCAAATCCCATGCCGCAGGTTTGCATCCAGTGACGTCGTGTTGGGTTAATCATAGTTGTACTCATTGTAGGTCTCGCCGTTCGGCCACGGGTTAAACAAACCACTGTCTAATTGGACAACGCCACTTTGAGAGTCTGATTCGCCATAAGATATTGTTCATATTAATTAACGTTGCGTCGTTCCACTGTCCCTTCTCCCCCGAAATAGGGGGAGAATGTGGCCCAAAGGCCGGAATATGGGGCGTTTGAGCAAAGCCTTTTGCGAGAAAATGTGGGCCCAACACAAAAACAAAACCAAAAAAAATTAAAAAAAAAAAAAAAAAA
>JANOZG010000050.1:0-17339 GCA_031429275.1 Planctomycetota bacterium | reverse complement strand
GACATTGTTCAAGATCGATCCAGATGCACAAACGCCAATTCTTCAATCGATCGCACTGAATACAGACCTGACCTTTCTTCAAAGAAGCCGCTCGATCCAGGGCCTCGGCTGGCTCAACGGCCAACTTTACCTGGCGGATCCCACAAATGGGTTTCAACTCGATAGTGAGATATTAGTCTTCGATCCGACAACGGCAGCAATCACCAGAACATTGCTGGTCGGAAACCGAAATCGGATCTGGCTCGGAGGCTCCTTCGAAACAGGACTAACAGGGAACCCTTCAAACAATTCGCTCTTCGTCACAGGTCAGGATAGAGACACCTTCAACTACGAGATCTTTGAAATCGCGTCGACCACAGGACAAATCATCAATCGATTTCCGGGAAACGTATGGGATTCTGGTTTGGCTGTCATTGGCGACGAGTTGTTTGTAGGTTCACGGACGAGCAGCGTCATTAGCGTCCATAATCTTGCCGGAGCTCAGTTGAGAAATTTCACTCTCTCGGATCAAAAGTTTTTCTTCGATACTTTTTCGCTTGGTGCCGACGGCGTGCCGGGCCTGGTTCCATCAACATTCGAATATCGCGACACGACCATCGGTCTCGATGGAATGCTGTATGCTCTGGACGTCAACGGTTCTGATGTTGGCATTTTCGATGCAAATACACTTGCAGCGGTAAACTTTATCAAGCTGGCAGTGCCGTCCCGTGCTATCACAGTTGCGGCGAACAGTTCGATTTATGGAGCCACTGACAATGGAGACGTTGTTGAGTATTCAACCACGGGCAGCATTGTGAGAACCGTCAATTCCGGTCTCGGCGTGCTGAACGATATTGATCTGAATAATGCCGGAAAGATTCTGCTCAGCAACACCGTCGGTGAGTATGGCACTACAGATACTTTGCTGGCTGTAATAAATCTGTTCAATTCCTCGCCAGCCAATGCTTTCGTTTCCTTCGGTGAATCAGCCGTCGCCAGCACGGCTGACCTGGTCGTGACGATTACAAATCCTGATCCGAGCGAACTGTCTGTGCCATTGACGGTCGTGATACCAGCCGGGCAGTCTTCGATCACTGTTTCGATCGACGCGGTGGACGATACCATTCGCGATGGAGCACAGCAGGTTGTCGTCAGCGTCTCTGCACCAGGGTATTTTGGCGACACCCAGACGATCGTTGTGCTGGATTCTGAAGGCATTGAAGTCGATGTCGTGGCCGACAGCATCAGCGAAGCGGCCGGAGCAAATGCCACTAGTGTGAAAGTTTCCCGAACAGATACTGGTGGTCCATTTACATTTGCGGCAACGCAACAATTCAGCAATACCGATGTCGTTGATATTCCGGATGCAGGTCGTGTCTTTGTGCCGATTGTGGTGCCGAACCAGATTTCACAGGTCACCGATCTGAATGTGACTGTGAGTTCCCAGCATCAGTGGCTGGGTGACCTCGATGTGTATCTTATCAGCCCGAGCGGCAGGCGAGTTGAACTGTTTACCGACCTCGCGAATAACGGCACATTGATGACAAATACGGTCTTTGATGATCAAGCCAATTCCGGCATCCTCACAGGCTCGCAACCATACACTGGAAGCTTCATGCCTGAGGGAGAACTCAGCGACTTCATTATGGAGTCAACTGCTGGTACGTGGCTTCTTGAGGTGAACGACGACAACGGCTCTGACATTGGTCGCCTTCTTGGCTGGTCAATGACAATGAAGACTCTTGGATTGTCACCGGTGACCGTTGTCTTGCAGACATCAAATCCAAACAAGGCCACACTCAACGGAAACAGTACCTTTACGGCTGTGATTCCCGCGAATCAATCGGAAGTTTTAGTTCCGCTGGACGCCGTGGACAATGCACTTCTGGATGGAACCAACACTGTCACGATCAGTGTAACGAGCGTGAGTCTGAGCGATTTGGCTGTCGACGATGACACGGTTGATGTGACCGATTCGGAAACAATCACTCTGGCACTCTTTACGTCGTCAATGTTGGAAAACGCGGGGCCAGGAGCCATTCGGGGTAAGTTGACTCGTGGAAATACCGACATTAACCTGCCATACGAAGTCTTTCTGACAAGCAGCAATCCTGACAAGTTGACTGTGCAAAACTCCGTGATAATTCCTGCCGGTCTTTCGTCGGTGACGTTTCTTATCAACGCGATCGACAACAATATCCTTGATGGCAACACGCTTGTCACGATCTCCGCGGTAGCGCCAGCTTATAATCCTGTCACACCACGCGTCGTGACTGTCATTGATGTGGAGCCTGTACTCCGCCTGACGACCT
This sequence comes from Planctomycetota bacterium, assembly GCA_031429275.1. Classification (GTDB taxonomy): domain Bacteria; phylum Planctomycetota; class Planctomycetia; order Planctomycetales; family Planctomycetaceae; genus SXXK01. The sequence continues at coordinate 15,048 of JANOZG010000050.1, read as the reverse complement.
CAACTCCAAGCGTTGCCGAAAACTCAGGCTCATTTACGGCGGTTGTGGAGCGACGGGATCAAACCGACATCTCGTCGGCGATGGTTGTTACGCTCACAGCGGGTGCAGGGCTTTCAGTACCAGCAACGGTGACGATTCCAGCGGGCAGTATAAGTGTCTCGTTTGATGTTTCAGTATTGGATAACCTGATTCTGGATGGAACGCGGTCTTCGACCGTTGATGCAACAGCAAGTGGGATCACGAGTGGAAATCTAGTCGTGACCATTACCGACCACGAAACTCTGACTGTCACAGCTTCCAGAACGACCTTCCTTGAAAATGCCGGCGATACTGCATCAACTGGTCGCGTGACTCGCAGCAATACGGGAGATCTTTCACAAGCACTTATTGTCGCCTTGACAAGTAGTGACATTACCGAAGCCACAGTTCCTGCCACAGTGACGATTCCGGCAGGTGAGGCATTCGTGACATTCCCTATTACTGCGGTGAATGATGCCGAGGTTGATGGTTCGAAGAGCGTAATAATCAGGGCGACTGCTCCGAACTTCGTTAATGGGACATTAGCCGTCGTCGTTGCAGATCATGAACCGCCAGTGATCGCCACTCCTGCCTCCGTGACGACATCTTCACGGCCAACAATCACGTGGAATGCACTCGTTGGCGCGTTGCGGTATGACATCTGGATCTCCAACCTCAGTTCCGGTGCAGTGCAGATCGTCCGCAATATTCATGTTCCAACGAACTCATTTGTTCCTCCGGAAAATCTGGGCATCGGACGGTATCGAGTTTGGGTGCGTGCTATCGATCAGGCGGAAATTCCAGGCTTCTGGAGCGACGGAAGAGACTTCTTCGTCAAGACGCCTCCTGTGATTACGTCACCTTCACCTACTGTTACAATTGCCAGCAGCAATTTCCCGACCATCACATGGTCAGCTGTTCCAGATGCAACCAAGTATGAACTGTGGGTTGACAACCTGACTACCAAGACGGTTAGAGTCATCTACCGTACCGGTGAAACGGCACTGAACACAACGTCTTTCACTTCTACAGAAGCATTGCCGTCTGCTACATATAGGATGTGGGTGCGAGGTCTTAATGCACAAGGCGAAGCCGGAAATTGGAGCACAGGTGTTGTTCATACGGTCCTCGCCCGGCCGGTAATTGTGCAGCCAATAGGCGGCGGTACATTCGATCGAACACCAACGTTTTCCTGGTCGGCCGTTACTGGTGCAACCAGCTACGATCTATGGGTTCGCAATTCAACTCTTCAAGTCGATGTCCTTAGGAATAAGTTCGTAACAGCAACGACTTTGACCGCATTGCAGGATCTGCCCGTTGGTGACTACAGGGTTTGGGTTCGTGCTCAGAGTGGAAACTCCTTCAGCTCATGGTCACAAGTGACTTTGTTTTCCATTGGTTTACCGCCAAGAATTACCAACACAACACTTGGAACACCAGCACAGTTCACATGGACAACAATTGCTGGCACCGAAAGGTATGAACTTTGGGTGACCAACAAGGCGACGGATGCTCGAGTGATCTACAACACCACGCTCAGCACCACGACTTACACACACGGCAGTCCACTACCTGCCGGGACGTATCGAGTATGGGTGCGTGCGATCAGCACAATGGGCGAGCGGACCAGTTGGAGCAATGAAGTTGAGCTGACAATGGCCTCAACTTCGGAGCCGTTCAGAACCACAGACACATTGCAGTCAACAATTCTGACGTCTGCAATCTCAAACGTCACACACATTGGGATTGAATCGCCAGTCGAACCGCCGGCAATCGTTGTCGAAGACATGGTGGCAATGGCTGACGAACAAGCAGACCCTGCGAACAATCCAGGGGATACTGATGAGCCTGCTGCAATCGTCGCTCTGGTGATCAGACCAGTAGCATTCGTTGACTCGGAATTCGATGCAGTGATGGCCGAATGGCAGTCAGCCGACTGGTGGGTTGATAAACCAGCATCATCGGAGACGAACGACTTCAAATCGGCAACTGCCCTTGCCGCCAGTCTTGGGCTGGTTGTCCGCAATGGAAGAAAATCTGATGAACGCAGGAAGAACCGAAACTGAATCTGGCGGCTGTTGCTGGTGACGTGTCTGCAGGTTAAAGATTTGACCTGCAGACACCGTGATGTCGATACAGAGATTTCTCCTTTTCGTATTTGGCTTTCCATTGCCGACTTCAAGTTTGTGTGTCCCCAATGTCGCACCGCGCCTTTTGCGAATCATTACTCAGCGACGAAGTGGTGATTGATGAAAGCGAAGCGCATCACCTCCTGAATGTATTGCGTTTAAAGCCAGGTGACACGCTGTCACTTTTCGACGGAAAGGGGGCTGAAGTCGATGCGATTATCGCACGCAGCACCCGCCGTGAAGTGTTTTGCTCCGTTACGTCAAGAAAACCAATAGCTGAAGCAAGACGTAGCGGACTCACAGTCATAGCAGCTCCACCCAAGGCGGAGCGGCTGAAATGGATGGTCGAAAAACTCACCGAAATCGGTGTTGATCGCCTCATACTACTGCAATCTGAACGAACGATTGTCACTCCCGCTGAATCCCGTATCGAAAAACTGCAGAGCACCGTGATCAACGCGTGCAAGCAATGTCGTCGAAATGAACTGATGGAATTGTTGCCACTTCGCAAATTCGCGGCTGTACTGAATGATATTGGCGGTCTTGCTTTGCCAGGGCAAAACTTCATAGCGCACCCAGATCGGCCCGATACGATTGGCGGTGCGACAGACTGCAGGACCGACGATTGTGCGCGTTCGTTACTGATCGGTCCTGAAGGTGGCTTCACCGATGCTGAGTTTAAGGCTGCCATAGAATCTGGCAGTCAGACGCTTCAATGGCCGTCAACTGTACTGAGGGTCGAAACAGCTGCGGTGGTCTTTGCCACGCAATTGCTGTCCCGTTAGAGTCTTACTCCGAATCATGTGCGCACGGTGCTGGCATTTTATTGTGCCCGCGAATGAGGTCGGAAAACTATTCGCTTGTATTTGCGTGGTTCGCGGTCAGACGCATTGAACATCGGAAGACGCTCAGAGGTAGCCGTTTGAGCCGCTGGTGGCATACACCTGACGCGGTTTACTGCTATCGCTTTCTGACCAGCTTCGTGATTCGTCCGGTCTTGACCCATTCGGCAATATAAATATTTCCATCCTTGTCGAATCGAGCATCATGAGGATGCACAAAACAGCCACGCCGCCATCGCGCCGGGTCACTACGCATTGCAAAATTGTCCGCCAGGACTTCTTTCCGCCACGTTTCATCATCGCCCAGCTGCGCTACGACTTCATTTTTGCCGTTCAATATCGTAAGTCTGGCGTGGAGGTCCGGGACCAGCATCAATTCACCCTGCACGTCGATGTCCGCAGGAAACAAGAATCCCCCCAAAGACTGCAGAAACCGACCGTCCATGTCAAACCATTGCAAACGCTGATTTGCCCGATCCGCTACGACAAGTTTGGGAACGCCGTCGCGATCATCAAGCCAATGTCCATGAGGCGTCGCGAACTTGCCGGGCTCCGCCCCAAAACCGCCGAGCGTGCGAACAAATCTGTCCTGGGGATCGTATTCGAAAATGTAGTGACTGCCGTAGGCATCGCCGAGATAGTATCCACCATCCGGTCTGAAACTGATCTTTGTCGGCCTGAAGATCGTTGCCGGATCATCGTACAAGCCGCCACAGTCCTGATTAATCGTCTCGCGATTCTTTTGCCAGACGACTTCGCCTTTGAGTGTCATCTTGGTAAACCCCATACCGGAATCCGCCGGCGCGAGGTATAAAAAGTCTTCGGTGCCTTCTCGTCGAATCGTCACGCCATGGCCTTTGGCGAACGGTCCTGCATTGTGCAGTTCTGCCATCGCCTTCACAAACCGACCATCACCGTCGAAGACGAAAATCGATCCCGGATTTCCGTTGTGGCTGATATAAATCAGACCTTCCGCGTCGAACGCTATCCCGTGCGATGCATTGCCGTATTCATAGCCATTGGGAAGCGTCGCCCGATCCCAGTTGTGATGACACTCGAAAACAAATTCCCCGGAACCGATGATTGGGAAATCTGGACAAGGCATGCTGGAAAATACTTCTAGCGGAATTGATGGTCAATGGTGAATCGAGCGACCACTCCGGCGACGCGTTGTCAGATCAGGAAACGACCACCTGAACCGTGGCTATTCTTTGGGTTTAGCGGCGGGTTTGGATTCAGACTTTGTTGTTTCAGACTTTGACTCGGATGTCGATGAGCTCGACGAATCACTTGCCTTTTTAGCCGCGTCTGCACCCTTCTTGTACGACTCACTTCGATAGTCAGTTTGATAAAAGCCGGACCCCTTGAAGATGATTCCGCCGCCAGCGCTGATGATGCGCTCGGCTTTTGCCTTTTTGCATTTGGGGCATTTCTTCGTCGGTTCCGCTTTGATCGACTGGAACTCTTCCCACTTGTTATCGCAGGCGTGACAACGGTATTCGTAGGTTGGCATATCAACACGTCTCGAAACAAAAGGACATGGAGTGGCGTTATGTTGCCGGCGGAGCACAGGACACGATCACTCGGGCCGGCCGGACCACGCGATCGTGAAGACGATAACCCATTTCAACGACTTGAAGTACCGTCATGGGTTCATGGTCGGCAGATGGGATCTGGGTCAACGCTTCGTGCAGGTTCGGATCAAAAGGTTTGCCCAGAGCGTCAATCGGTTCGGCCGCATGAGCTTTCAGGATATCGCGAAACTGCTGAGCGACCATCTTGATACCGTTCAGCAGAGTCTGCATATCTCCCGTCTGTTCCGCGCTGCTGATCGCACGGTTAAGTCCATCCATTCCCGGTAACATGTCGCGAACAATTCGCATCGATTCGAATTTACGAGCGTCGTCCTGTTCTCGTTGGACCCTGCGACGAAAGTTTTCCGTATCAGCCTGCATGCGAATCATGCGATCCTGCAACTCATCCACTTTTGCCTGCAATGCGGTCGTTGCCAAAGGTGACTCTATATCCTGAGCCAGGGCATCGGCGAGTGAATCTGCCGATGTGTCTGCTGAATTATCAGGTTTTGCTTCGTTCTGTTCTGCTTGCGACATTAAAACACCGGATCCTTATGCTTGTGGCTCTTCCTGTGAGGAAAAGAAATTCTTCACTTTTTCAAAGAACGATGTGCTGTGCGGCATGACGTCCTTATGATCTGTGCTGGCGAGTTTCCGTAACAGATCTTCCTGTTCAGGTGATAGTTTGCGTGGCACTTCAACCTGAATCTCGACGAGCAAATCTCCGGTCTTACTGGTGCCACCACGCGGGTCTGGCATACCGAAGCCACGGAGACGATTGACTTCGCCTGGTTGTGTGCCCGGCTTTATCTTGAGAGTTTCCGGCCCTTTCAATGTGGGGATTTGAATCTCAGCCCCCAGTGCGGCCTGCGCGAACGTAATTGGCAGACGGTACATCAAGTCCTGCCCTTCACGTTGAAACAGAGGATGTTTCTTCACTTCGATATCGACGAACAAATCGCCTCGCTGGCCACCGTTCAAACCTGCTTCGCCTTCGCCACGCAGGCACATCTGCATACCCGAATCGATACCAGCGGGTATTGCAACCTCTCTGACCACTTCCTTCATTAATCGTCCCTGCCCGTTACATGGCTGGCAGGAGTCTTTCACCACGGTGCCACGACCACGACACGCAGGACACGTTGTCTGGAATCTAAAGAAGCCTTGCGACTGAATCACCTGGCCCTGGCCACCACAGGTGGCACATTTCTTGGGAGATGTTCCGGGTTTGCAGCCAGAGCCCTGACAGGTATCACAAGCTTCATGCCGCGATATTCGCAATTCACGTTTGCAGCCGCTGAAGGCTTCGGTCAATTCGATGCGGATTTTTGTCTGCAGTGATTCGCCACGTGAACCGCCGCTCGAACGACGTCCGCCCCGAGAGCCGCCACCAAACTGTTCGAACAGATCACCAAACGCACCGAAGATATCGTTTACGTCCTGGAATCCGCCGCCACCACCACCGGCACCCTTCACGCCTGCGTGACCGAATTGATCGTAACGAGCACGCTTTTGGGCGTCGTTCAGAATCTCGTAAGCCTCGGCGGCCTCTTTGAACGCATTCGTTGCTTCATCATCATCCGGATTGCGATCAGGATGATATTTAATGGCCAGCTTCTTATAGGCCTTCTTGAGTTCTTCAGGGCTCGCAGTGCGAATCACGCCGAGAACTTCATAGTAACAACGCTGCGTTGCCATCTTCTAAACCACAAAGAAATGAAAACTATAAACGAACGCGGGACACCATCTCTGGTGCCCCGCGAATTCTATCTGTCGGCCAGACCAGGCGGAGCGCAGTTCAAGCCGACATCGATACAAGTTTTGCCATGTCGGTTTCAACTACCGAATGACACCTTCGGATGCTGCAGATTTGCCGCCATCCGCGTTCTCTGACTTTGTGACCAAAACCTGAGTTGTCAACATGAGGCCCGCGATCGATGCTGCATTTGACAGCGCGTTTCGCACAACCTTGGCTGGGTCCAGAATTCCAGCGACCAGCATATCAACGTACTGATCTTTTGATGCGTCGTAGCCCATGGATCCTTTGAGCTGTCGAACTTCATCAACAATCACGGCACCGTCTTTGCCACAGTTGCTGGCAATCGTACGAGCTGGGGCTTCCAGAGACCGAGCAACAATGCCCACTCCGATGGCTTCGTCGCCGGTCGCATTAACAGCTTTGACCGCGTCGATGGCTCGCAAAAGTGCAACACCGCCACCAGGGAGAATGCCTTCTTCCACAGCCGCACGAGTTGCATGCAGAGCATCTTCCATGCGGGCCTTGGTCTGCTTCATTTCTGCTTCGGTCGATGCACCGACAGAAATTACGGCGACACCACCGGTCAGCTTGGCAAGACGTTCCTGGAACTTTTCGCGATCGTAATCGCTGTCGGTCTTTTCGATATGATCACGAATCTGCTGAACACGCGTCTTGATGACGGCTGGCTTGCCTGCACCTTCGATAATTGTGCAGTCATCCTTCGTTACTTCAACCCGTCGAGCACTGCCCATGTGCGACAGCTCAACAGATTCCAGTTTGATCCCAAGATCTTCTGAAATCAGAGTACCGCCGGTCAGAACGGCCATGTCGCCCAGCATCGCCTTACGACGATCACCGAAGCCGGGTGCTTTCACAGCACAAATCTTCAGAATGCCGCGAAGCTTGTTCACAACCAGAGCTGTCAAAGCTTCCCCGTCGATGTCTTCTGCAATGATCAACAGCTGCTTGCCGGTGCGAGCCACCTTTTCAAGCAACGGAACGAACTCACGCAGGCTGCTGATTTTCTTTTCGAACAGCAGAATCAGGCAGTCTTCCAGAACACATTTCATGTCTTCGGCCTGAGTTACGAAGTAAGGACTGATATAGCCCTTATCGAACTGCATACCTTCAGAGAATTCCAGAGTTGTGCTGTTACCCTTGCCTTCTTCGACAGTGATGACACCATCGCGACCTACGCGTTCCATAGCGTTGGCAATCATTTCTCCGATTGCCTTATCGTTGTTCGCGGAGATCGCGCCGACTTGAGCAATTTGCTTCTTCGATTCAACTGGTTTCGCCTGCTTCTCGATGCTCTTCAGAGCTGCTGCCACCGCCATTTCAATTCCCTTGCGAACGACCGTTGGGTTCGCTCCCAGAGAAATGCTGCGAAGACCTTCTGCGTAGATGGCTCTTGCCAAAACAGTTGCCGTCGTCGTGCCGTCACCAGCAGTATCGCTGGTCTTGCTGGCGACTTCGTTGACGAGCTTGGCACCCATGTTCTCGTAGGGATCTTCAAGTTCGACTTCTTTACTTACGGTCACACCGTCTTTAGTGACGACTGGATTACCGAAGCTTTTGTCGATAATCACATTACGACCGGTTGGGCCCATCGTCACTGCGACAGCTTTCGTCAGCGTCTCAACGCCACGTTGCAGCTTGAGTCGGGCTCGATCATCAAACAATAGTTGCTTTGCCACTTCTAAGGCTCCTTCAGCGGTTCAGACGCTGCAATGATTTTGGGATGTATGCGAAGGGGGAATTCTAACGAGGACGGCCTTCTGAGACCGTCCCGAGTAACCGAATGCAGATTAAACCAGCTTCGCCAGAATATCGCTCTCGCGCAGGATCTTGACATCTTCGCCGTCGATTTCGATTTCTGTTCCGCCGTATTTGCCAAACAGAACCTGATCGCCAACCTTAACGCTGATCGGTGATCGCTCACCGCTATCCAGCATGCGGCCTGGACCGACGGCAATCACGGTACCGCGCTGCTGTTTTTCTTTGGCAGCGTCCGGCAGCACGATGCCACCAGCGGTGGTTTCTTCAGCTTCGTTTGGGCGAACAACAACACGGTCATCAAGAGGATTGATTTTCATAAGTGTCAACTCCGAAAATTCCGAGCAGAGCTCAGAGTGTTATGTGATAATGGATCTAGCGAGTTTCAAGCTTAGACAGGTCTCCGGACCCGTCTTGTTTTCTGATTGTCAGGACGGGACTGGAGCCCCGTCCTCCTTTGAACGCAACATCAGCGGACAATTACATCATCCCAGGCATGCCGCCCATTCCTCCCATGCCGCCCATGCCCATGCCGCCCATTCCGCCGCCACCATCATGATGATGATCATCGTGGTGTTCGTCTTCAGCCTTCTTAGGCTCATTCACGACGATACAGTCGGTAGTCATCAGCAGTGTTGCAACGCTCATGGCGTTCTGCAGAGATGTGCGAACAACCTTGGTTGGGTCGATGACGCCAAACGCCAGCATGTCACCGTACGTGTCATTCAAAGCGTCATAGCCGAAGCTGACTTTCTTATCTTTCTTGACGCGATTGGCAACCACAGCACCGTCGAGACCAGCGTTTTCAGCAATCATTCGCAGTGGCATTTCCAACACACCACGAACAAGTTCAACGCCGTATCCTTCGTCGTTCTTGAGTGACAGTTCGTCAAGAGCAGCAGCACATCGCAGCAAGGCAACGCCACCGCCAGGTACAATACCTTCTTCGATGGCGGCTCGCGTTGCCGCCAGAGCGTCGTCGATCAGGTCTTTGCGTTCCTTCATCTCAGTTTCAGTTGCAGCACCGACATTGATCTGAGCAACGCCACCAGCCAGCTTTGCCAAGCGTTCCTGAAGCTTTTCACGATCGTATTCGCTGTCAGTTCCTTCGATTTCACGACGAATCTGTTCAACGCGACCAGTGATATCAGCCTTCTTGCCGCCACCTTCCACGATGATTGTCTTATTGGCATCAACGCGAATGCGTTTCGCTTTACCGAGGTCGGAGAGCTGCACATTTTCCAGCTTGATTCCGAGATCTTTGAAGAATGCTTTGCCGCCCGTGAGGATAGCAATATCTTCCATCATTGCCTTGCGACGGTCGCCGTAACCAGGCGCCTTTACAGCTGCCACCTTGACGATACCACGCATTTTATTGACAACCAATGTTGCCAGGGCTTCGCCTTCAACGTCTTCAGCAATAATCAACAAAGGCACCCCGCCCTTGGAGATGGCTTCCAACAATGGAACCATCTGCTTGGCACTAGAGATCTTCTCCTCGTGAAGCAGAATACGGCAATTGTCGAAAACAACTTCCTGCTCATCTTCATCGGTGATAAAGTGAGGAGAAAGATAGCCGCGATCGAACTGCATTCCTTCAACGAGTTCCACTTCTGTTGACACATGGCGACCTTCTTCGACAGTGATCACACCGTCTTTGCCGACCTTCATCAAAGCGTCAGCCAGAATCTCGCCAATTTCGGGATTGTTGTTGCCAGCGATGGTTGCCACCTTGGCAATCGCGTCGCGATCCGTCGCCTTGACCGGCTTGGACATCTTACCCAGTGCTTCAATCACTGATGCCACAGCTTTATTTGCACCTCGGCTTAACGCCATCGCGTCAACACCAGCGGCGATATACTTCAAGGCAGAACGGAACAACGCTTCTGCGAGAACTGTTGCGGTTGTTGTACCGTCGCCAGCAACATCATTCGTCTTGCTGGCGGCTTCTTTCACAAGCTGCACGGCGACGTTTTCGTAGGGATCTTCAAGTTCAATATCTTCTGCGACAGTCACGCCGTCCTTGGTCACCTTTGGTGCGCCCCAGCCTTTGTCAAGCACGGCATTGCGACCGCGAGGCCCCAATGTGCTGGAAACGGCTTTGGACAATTTCGATACGCCGGACAGCAGGCTTTTACGCGCCTCTTCGTCAAACGTCAGCAACTTAGCCACGGCTTCTCCTCAAACTTTCAACGCTGTTATTACGGTTCAGGATATTTACTTCAGGCCAGTCAACGCAGGATCACCGTCGATCTATGCACAGACTGGCAGAGTCTTCAGGAATGGATTCGCGAATTGCAAACCCTGTGCCGCCTGGCGTACCAGCGTCGCAAGTGTATAACCTGAAATAACTTGCATCTTATCTGTGAGATGCCGATTTGTGCTGAACCAAATCAAGCCGTCTTTTTGGCAGACTGCCGAAGTTGTTTCCAGCGACCGTAGCAGAATTGATCGCCCGCGGAGCAAACTGGTTCGTCAGCGGTCTTTTCCGATGTGTTTCCTGATGTCTCGTATGATGTCTCGCTAAGAAATTAGTGCCTGCGAAAGATTTTTACGATTGCCACAATTTTCAGGAATCTGTTTGTAAACTTCAGTTTATCTGAACAAAAAACTCAAATTGGGTCTCTAAATAATACGTAGACAGGGGGGCAATATGCTGATTGTGCCGAAAGTAGCACGATATTTGCTCTACAGGAGCGAACTGTCATTATGCACGGACTGTCCTGCGGGGACGCTTGCATTGGACTAAGATCATCAACCTTTGTTTGTTGGACCTCGTCAGAAATTACTGAGTGATTTGCTGACTGAGTGATTTGTGGAGTTTGGTTTTTGAGGATTGAGCTTTTTTAAGGAACCTGCACGATGCTTGTTCTAAGTCGAAAAATCGGAGAGTCAATTCAAATTGCTGGTGGTATTCGTGTCACCGTAACAGAAGTTCGTGGTGGGCGAGTTCGCCTGTCTATCGAGGCTCCGGCGGATGTTCGGGTACTCCGCAAGGAAATCGCGAAGAACTTGACGAAGCTTCCTGAACGCGAAATACCATCGGAAATTGATCGCTGATTTAATTCGGCTCGTGAAATAGCCAGAGGCGCAAGTGAAGTAACTTGGCAGAAATGCCACGTTGGTTGATTTGCGCGTCTGGCTTTTTTTGTGCGCCGGGAAAACCGAGAATTGGCTTCAGGTACACTTGTAGCTTCGCGCGAAACCTCGGACATTGAAGCGAATTTCGCCAGCAATCATCAGAACTTAGCGCACATTCAGAGCCGACACATGATCCTTCGGAACCTCATTGAGTTCTCCATTATTGTTGGGCTGTGGCTGGGATTCCTTGGGATTCTGGATTTTGGATTGTCTCCCGGGATTTCCGTGCCTCTGTTGATTCTCACGAGTCTGTGTAAGACCGCATTTTTTGGTCTCGAGAACATCAGGCAGTTGGCGGAAGCGACTCGGTCCAATCTGGCATACCATCGTTTCATGTTGTTGATGTTGGTCAACATGATTCAAATCATCCTGTCATTTGGGCTCGACTTTCATTGCCTGCATGTGGTGAATCCCGCCAGTTTCAGCATCATCCTGGAATTTCCGACGCAATTTGAAACGGTCTTTGAGTTCATCTACGTGAGCACGCTGAATTTTACCTTCTTCGGATATGGCGATGTCACTCCTCAGACAGTACCAGCGAAGTTTATGACGATGACTGAAATCCTGTTGGCGTTCATCACCGTAATTTTTTTGTTGTCGGATTTCATCAGCTTGAAAGAGTCGCTGCGAAAACCACCAGAGTCAACCTAATTGAAAGAGATTCCTATGGCAGAATGGATTGAAGCAGATTCAAAAGCTCCGGCGTTTAGCCTGAAGGCGACTGACGGTTCGACTGTCAAGTTGTCAGAACTCAAAGGAAAGAACGTCGTCCTGTATTTCTATCCGAAAGATGACACTCCTGGCTGCACAAAAGAGTCCTGTGCGTTTCGAGATCGTCACGCGGAGATCACAAAGTTGGGTGCGGTTGTGCTTGGCGTAAGCCCGGACGACATTGCCAGCCACAACAAGTTCACTGACAAATTCAGCCTGAACTTTCCGTTGCTCGCTGATACAGATCATAAGGTCGCTGAAAAATATGGCGCTTGGCGTGAGAAAAATATGTATGGCAAGGTCTCGATGGGAATTCAGCGTTCAACATTTTTGATTGACGCAAACGGAATCGTCGCCAAGGTGTGGAAGAAAGTCTCCGTCGACGGCCATGATCAACAGGTCATCGATGCGTTGAAAGAACTTTCCAAAAGCTAGTTCCCGAATCTCCCGTTCTCGATGAGGCTTCAGCGTGTTTGAACCAGCCGTGGTGAAGAAAGGGTTGCGAGTTCTGTGCAAGAACGACGTGGTCCTTGCACGAGTGATCAGATCTGTCGGAGCGTTTACTCTCGCCCCGCATCCGGGCGGGTACGAGATCCTTGTACGGTCCATACTTTCGCAGCAAATCTCTGTCGCCGCCGCACGGACGATTCGTGGTCGCTTGCAGGCAATGTTACCTGGTGCCAAGCTTCGAGCGAAAAGCATTGACGCGTTGACCGACGAGCAATTGCAGTCCGTTGGCGTGTCGCGACAAAAAGCAGGCTATCTGCGCCACCTGACGACATGCACCCTGGATGGTACCATCAATTTTCGTCGGATCGCAGAAGCATCTGACGAAGATGCAATTGAAGAACTCCTACAAGTGAAGGGCATCGGTCGCTGGACCGCACAGATGTACCTGATGTTTTCGCTCGGCCGCATGGATGTCTTTGCGCCTGACGACCTTGGGTTGAGGAACGCCATCCATAAACTTTACGAGCCAACAGAGAAGTTGTCTCGCACGGCTTTGGAAAAGCATGCGGAGATGTGGCGGCCCTATCGCACCATCGCTTCGTGGTACCTCTGGCGTTCACTGGAACAAAAGACCGCCACAAGCGAATATCCTGTTTAAATCAAACTCATAACTCCAGTTTTGTGACCCCTCCGTTCCCGGTAACATTAAAGGGAGCGTCGAACGATTCTGCCGGAGCATCGGATTTTTCATTCAGGACAAGACCCTTTTAACTTGCGACAGGCTTTACCTGATTCTCAAAAAGCTGCAGTTGTTTCCCGTCATATCGCACAATGCAATCTGGATTGCCAGCCGCTTGTTGTTCGAGAATCATTTCCATCGCCTGCACTGCCGCCACTACTTGTCGGTCTGCCTCAAGATCTGCATAGTGCAGATCGCGAATTGACTGCAATCGCTGATCTCGACCCGCAGCAGAGCCGCCGTATTCCACGAACGCGACTTCTCTGGCGAAACGTTCTATAACTTCCACGCCGTAACCACGTTGAGATCTCTCGCCCCATGGTTCAACGAACGTCGCATTGTAGTGATTGTTGATCGTGTTCTTCATCCGCAGTGGCGTGAGTTCTGCCACTGTCAATTCCACACCACGCTTGCGAGAGTGTCCGTTCCAGATGCCGTTGTCAAATCGGAATTGAACTTCCTGCTCAACATAGCCGGGAAAATTATCCGGAGTGACCCACGACGTATGAATATCAAATGCCGCTTCCCGCCCGGAACCATATTCGTAGATTAATCGCAATTGCACACTGTCCCACGTTGTTCCATCGGCTGGCCCCACGATCCCGCGCTGGCCGGTACATGTCACAGTCTTCAAAAGGCCTCCGAAAGTGAAATCAATCAGCTTGATATAGTGAACTGCCACATACGTTCCGGGGTTGCGTCCTGTAATCCATTCTGAAAACTGCGAGCCGGATATCTGACTGGGCTCGAGCAGCGAACAGTAACCATTGTTCACATGTTTCAATACTTCGTCATGCACGAGCGTTCGTAACTTCTTATGATCCGGGTCGAGCAATTTGTGATAGACCACTCGAGCCAGCACGCCGCGTGCTTTGGCAATCGCAACCAGCTCGTCCAGTTCTTCCAGCGATAACACTGATGGTTTTTCAACCAGCAGGTGCACACCCGCCTCCAGAATTGCCTTACTGGCTTCGAAATGTCGATTGTCAGGAGTCGCGACACACGCAAATGTCAGATTCTGTTTCAGTAATTCGCTGACGGCATGATCTCCGCGAAAATTCTGAAATTCGATCCCCCGTGACTTCGCCTGTTGTTGATACCGATCCGCCCGTGTTCCGGTCTTCGAGGCGACTGCTACCAGCGGCACATCGACATCGCCAAACGCTCGATCGTATAGCCCCGTGGATTTTACGTTCTCAAAGAACGGCCGATAGGTGTCATCAAAAATCATCCCCATTCCAACCATGCCAGCTCGGACCTGTGGGCGATTTGTAGGTGATGTCATCATGTTCGGCCTTAACTGGGGTGTGCCTGATAACTTGTTGCAGATGCAAGAGTTCTATTGTGGGCGGGAATCGGGAGTGTACATTCTTTCCGCTCGAAACGACTGTGACTCGTGATTCGTTTTTGCCAGGAGGAATGATAAGTTTGCAGTTGCCAGTACGATACGCTTCCAGCCTGTTTCACGATCAAGCATAATGGTACTTTTCGAACGATGGCCATCACACGTCTCTGGAGATTCCGTGTTACTTCGCCCCTCGGTGATTCTGCTCGCATCACTTCTGACCATGCTCACTTGCAAGGCTGGTGAACCATTGAAGTATGTCCCGGCGGCAGTGGACAATCCTCTGAAGGGGCTGGTGCCTTATTCTGGTGACAAGCGCGAGAACTTTCCGCACAGCATGGAATTCAACTATCTGCCACTCAGCCAACTTATGACCGGCATGGACGAATTCAATTGGCAACCATTGGAAGAATTGCTCAATGATGTCGCATCACGCGGGCACCAGACTGTCATTCGCGTTTGGATGGTCTATCCTGGCCGCGATGACGGCATACCAGAATTCCTGATCGATGACGGATTGAAAGTCACGACATGGTTGAATGAAAACACGGCACCGTTTCCTGC
>JANOZG010000049.1:0-2538 GCA_031429275.1 Planctomycetota bacterium | reverse complement strand
GCCAAACTCAGAATTGTCCAGCAGCGATTCGAAACAGATGGTGGCCTCTCGGTGTCGGCCGAGTGCCTGCAACAGGCGCCCCATCTTCATCACGGTTTCTGTGGATGGTCCCTCCGGGGCGAGCGGTTTTTCATGGCTCAGAATCTGCCACAACTGACTGTTTAGCTGCGCGCGGAATACCCAGTGCGATGCTTCGTCGTGCTTCCCCTCACGCGAGAGCAACCGCGACATTGCCGAGATGGGTTCGGGATCAAAGGGGCTGAGCCGGGACGCATTGTCATAGGCGACGATTGCCCGGTCGATTTCGTTCCGTTCGCTGAAGATCCGGGCAGACGCTGACCACGTTCGCAGGATGGCGTCCGCTTCCGGTGGCATCTGAGATAATCCGTCGTAAGCTCTCTCGATCTTGTCGTGGTCGATGCAATCCTCAATCATTCCCAGGGTGATGCGCCATCGTTCGAACCCGGTACGAGGAACGTCAGCGCTGCGCAACAGCGCGACCGCTTCGTCCCATCGACTCTGCAAACTGTAATAGTAGGCCAAAGCGGCGCGAGTCAGACAATCTTCCGGTGATTCCTTAACGCAAGCCTCCAGCCACTCAAGATGAGAATTGTCCTCCCAGTTGAAATTCCTTCCCACGCAAAACAATGCGACGTCTGCCGGTGTTGCCTGCCCGCGTCGGTCCAGCTCAGCAATCTGAGCCAGCATCGCTTCCCATCGCGCCAGAATCAGTTCCAGTTGTATCAACAAGCGTCGCGCCGGCTCGTGAGCGGGGTCTAATCGCAGGCAGCGATCAAGACATTGACGAGCCCTGGCTGGTCGGTTTGATGTCATCGAGAGTTGAGCGCCGCGAAAAGCCCCTTCAACCGCTTTCTGCGGGGATGAGTCCGGGACCTGCTCCAACCAATCGATTGCTGCTGCTTCGTCGCCGGCAGTGAGGCATATTTCGGCCAGCCACTCAACCACTTCAGCGTTGCTGCGATCGTGTTCATGGAGTTCGCCGAGCGCCTGCCGCGCCGAGTCGAAATCTCCCTTCTGAACTGCGTCGTTCGCTCGCGCGAGCAGTGCGTCGGCGTCAGGCTGCCGATACCAGATCCAGAACACGCCGGCTGCGACAGCCGAAAGCGTAATCACAAAAGCAACGCGCCCTCGGGAAACTGATCGAATTGAGAATCGAGTCTTTGACATTTGCGGGCGAATTCAAGGACGAACGGTACAGAACTCATGAGCGCGTTGACCAAGTGCCGCCACACGTGGATTCGGTGACGAACACGGGCTCCTGTTACATAGTCTGGCGACCCTCAATCAGAACATGCAGTCGTCCGGTTTGTAAAGACCGAAACGTCTGGCTCTCTCCATCAGGCCAGCCTACGGTCACATCAGCCGGTGCCCCGGATGATCCGACACCAATTGTCAGACAGCCTTCATCACACGATAAATATCCGGAAGAACCGATGCGGAATCTTGTCAGATGCTTTTCACCAATGCGAACTTCAACGATCGCACCAATTGCATCACGGTTAGCGCGGACACCAACTAACTGGATTCGCAGACTTTTCATCTGTGGATCGCGTTTCTCGTTGTGCAACAGCACCAGACCTGAATTCAGATGCCCGATCGCCAGATCCTGCCACCCGTCGCGGTCATAGTCCGCCACCGCACAGCTTCGCCCGACGATGTCGCGTTGAAAATATCCACCGCCGGAATCTGACACTTCGGTGAATCGCCGCCCGCCCTGATTCTGGAATAACTGCGGACGTTGTGCAAACGTCTCGTTCGGACCAAGTATTTCAGGTCGGTCATGCACATGTCCATTGGCGACGAACAGATCCAGCCAGCCATCATTGTCGAAATCGAATAACGACGTACCAAATCCCAGTTTCAATCGGCTAGGACTTGCCAAACCAAATTCATCGGTGACATCCAGGAATAAACCGGCGGCCTCGTTCCTGTACAGCGTGTTCGTCTCGCCATAGTAGTTCGTCACAAACAGATCCGGGAGTCCGTCCCCATCGACATCCCCCACGACCGCCCCCATGCAGGCTTCGCGTTGTCCGGCTCGGTTGAACGCTGTCCCCGACGAAATTCCTTCGTTGCTCAGCTGGCCGTCCGCCTGATTAAGCCACAGATCGTTGGCAACCGAATCGTTAGCGACAAAAACATCGACATCGCCGTCAGCATCGACATCGGCCGCGACAACACCCAGTCCTTGTGCCGCCGGACTTTGCTGCATACCCACTCGCTCGGTCCCATCCGAAAATCCCCCATCGCCATGACTGTGAAACAAGACGTCACGCATCGGCGAAAGAGACCGAGGATGGCAGGTGACGCCGTAGCGTTTGCCATTGCGCTCGACTGTGCATAATTTGTAGTCGTTCAAATCCAGCTTTACATAGTTGACCACAAATAGATCCAGGCTGCCATCGTCATTCAAATCAACCCACGTGCAGGATGCCCCGAAGCCGGCATAGGCGACACCCGAGGCTGCGGCAATTTCGGTCAAGGTTCCGTCGCCGTTATTGCGGAGCAGCCGATTCA
>JANOZG010000048.1:0-14358 GCA_031429275.1 Planctomycetota bacterium | reverse complement strand
CGGTATGGTAGAGATTCCTTCGTTTGATTTCAAAACCACCTTTGGCCGCTAAGATTCCATTCCCAATCGAGCCAACAGAAAGCCTGTCGGAGCCGTCCAATGCGATTCTTGCCAATGCTACGCAACATCCTGGCGATCATCTGTGCCACCGCCACCACACTGGCGCAGGAACCCAAACTTCCCCCTGTCCCCGCGCCCGCTGTAAATCCGCTGATCTCGCGAATTGCATTTGGATCGTGTTCAAATCAGGACGATCCGCTCCCGATCCTGCGGACCGTGCTCGAATGGGAGCCGGATCTGTTTGTGTATCTCGGCGACAATATCTATGGCGACACCCGCGACATGAAGCTGCTGGAAGCCAAATACGCGAAGCTGAGTGCAAAAAAGGACTTCCAAAATCTGCGAGCCGCAGTGCCAACTATCGCAACATGGGACGATCACGACTACGGTGACAACGACGCCGGCAAAGACTTCCCGTTTAAGGCGGAATCGAAAGAGATCTTCCTGCAGTTCTGGAATGAGCCAACACCCAGCCCGCGCCGCGAACACGAAGGTATCTACACCAGCTATCGCTTCGAAGACGCGAAACTGGGCAAGTCGCTGCAGATTATTCTTCTCGACACACGCACTTTTCGAGATCAGCCTTTGCGAGCGCCGTTTGGGTCGTGGAGAAACGACTATCTGCCGGACACCAATCCCAACAAGACCGTACTTGGTGACAGTCAATGGGACTGGTTGCGAGCTAGACTGGAAGAACCAGCCGACTTGCGAATTATCGGCAGCAGCATTCAATTTGGACATCAGCATAACGGCTGGGAATCATGGACTAACTTCCCGCTGGAGATGATCAAGTTTGTTGATCTGATCAACGAGACCAAAGCCAACGGGATCGTGTTCATTTCCGGTGACGTTCACTGGGGCGAGTTGTCTATGCTGAAGACTCCCGATTGTTATCCACTGCACGATCTGACGGCCAGTGGTCTCAATCGCGACTGGAACATTGTCGAACCCAATCAGAATCGCGTCGGTGAAGCCTGCATGGATTTCCATTTTGGCATGTTGGATATCCATTGGGCCGACAATCCAACCGTTGATCTCCGCATTCACGACATGACAGGCCGGGCGCGAGTTCGGAAGTCGGTCCGCTTGAGTGATCTGAAGTTCTAACTCCCTCAGTCCGACCTGTCCCAGATCCGAAACCTTTCAACTTCGCGCATCCATCCCGCATTCGGCCTGTTACTCTGCAATAAGAGCAGGCGGAGTCACACTGCAAGGAATTCGATATCGCCATTCCAGCGGCGGCGGCAACTCGATGGCGGCGATCTCAAAGTGGATCACTCGCCGATGGCCGGAGGTATTCATAGGCGAAGATGCGTGCAGCAAGAGAGGATTCATAAGAACAGCGCCGCCAACAGGAACTTCGCAGACGACAGCTTGGTCGCCGGCCGCGATTTGTTCAATGCGATTCGACGTTAATTGCTGATGTCTATGCGATCTCGGCAGAACCTTTAACGCGCCGTTGTCGGCTTGGCAGTCATCAAGGTGAAGACGAACAGTCAGGATTTGCGACATCACATCGGTCGGCGGCTGAACACACTGGACGCCGGCCTTGCGAGTCCATGCGTGATATCCATCAACCTCGTGCCGTTCCTTCACAGCGATCGAAAGATCCTGATGCCAGAACACCCCCCAGTTCGCTCCGTCGGTTTTGTCGAACAGTGTCGATCGCACCAAAAATGCTCCCTTGCCGAGAATCCCCGTCACCAGACTTACAACGCATGGCGATGAAAGCAGTTCTACGACCTCCGGAACCACGTCCGTCAAATTTCGCAAAGCATAAACGCCGCTCATGTTTGAAACAGACTCCTTTGCCTCCGCACGCTGGCGAGCGATTTCGATTCGTTCAATCATCCGCTTCACCGAATTGATCGGAAGGCACTGATCGATGATCGCAAATCCCTGTTCAGCCAGTTGGGTTTGAAGCAGCGTGATATTCATCAGTACCGAGATTCTGGCAAAGAGAAAGATGGGCAACAGGGAGCTAAACCGACTCGACTGCAGATCGCCACACGAAGATAACCGCGTTAAGTCAATTGTCTGGGCGAGTCAGATGCGTCAGAATCTGTGGGTTGCTTGGTCGATGATTTTAAATTCTGTTAGATACCAACATGATGGTCAATCTGCCGGTCAGGAAAAGAAGTCTCATGAAACAATTTCTCATCTGGAGCGGCATCTTATTTTCGATCGTCGCCGCAGTGGTTGGTTCGGTCTACTGGTGGTGGTTCGCAGCACCACATCAAATCGAAGCTGACATTGTCTACGGTCAGCGAGATGGCAAGGCTTTGCTGCTGGATGTATACACACCGCCAGAACAAAACGGTGCGGGTGTGATTTTGATGGTGAGCGGTGGATGGAAATCCGGACCAGGCTCTGTACGACCATTCTTGTTCGCGCCGTTTCTGCGACGTGGCTACACGGTCTTCGCTGTACGTCATATTTCACAGCCGGAGTGTCTCATTGGCGACATCGTTGCCGACGTGCAGCGATCCGTGCGTTTCATTCGTCATCACGCAAAGGACTACGGTATCGACGGTAATCGACTTGGCGTCATCGGCGGTAGTTCGGGCGGCCATTTAAGCCTGATGCTGGGAACATGCGGCGATCCTGGTGATCCGAGTTCCGCCGACGAAATTGATCGAGAATCCAGCGCTGTGCAATGTGTGGCTTGCTTCTATCCGCCAACGGACTTGTTGAATCTGGGCGAATCAACCGAGAATCCCGGCGACGGCGGGCCACCGAAGAGTTTCGTCAAAGGCTTTGGACCGAAAGCTGAATCAATGGATTTATGGAAGATTCTTGGCCGGGAACTTTCGCCGATCTATCACATCACGTCTGCGATGCCGCCAACGTTCATTGTGCATGGCGAGGCTGACACGCTGGTGACCGTCGATCAATCACAGCGGTTTGCGGACAAGGCGATCGCGGAGGGGCACAACGTGCGACTTGAAACTCGCCCCGGAAAGGAGCACGGCTGGCCTGCGATGATTCTGGACATTCCGCGTTTTGCGGACTGGTTCGATGAGCATATGCCTGCAACGAAATAGTACCGTAGGACGGATCTCCAGATCCGTCCTGACGCGAAACCGATCTGGTCAGGACGGGACTGGAGTCCCGTCCTACAACATTACAGCGGTTCTCTATATCCACGTCTCTGAACCTGCCCTAAAACTGAATCCCGGCCCGCAGCAACAATGCGTCCCCAAGATCCACTTGTCCCGGTGTGTTTTCGTATTCCATGGAGCGACTGAAGACCCAGCCCGTCTCCACAAATACGCCTCGATTTTCCGTGAGCAGATGTTCGATACCAAGCACGAGTCGCAGGTCGCGAAGTGTCAGTTGATCGTCCGTTCCGCTGGCTCGTTGAACGGCCCACGTGTTGCCGCCAAAGACACCGGCCAGATATCCCCACGTTTCACTTGTGTCACCGTCCTTCAAGAGGCGACGCGAAAGGCGAGGAGAAGGAAACTGGATGTCAAGTTTCCAAAGTGGTGATGGCGTCCAATACAGTCCCATCATTGGCAGGACTGGAAAATCCTGACGCCCTGTGTACGTCACCCCGCCAGTCAGAGACAATTTGTCGGGGACCAGTTTCCATTGCAACAACGCCATCCCGAACAATTTGAACGCATCCTGACTGGATTGGAAATCGCTTCGTATAGACGGCGTAAACAGCACCATTGTTGTGAGTTGCTCGCTCACAACTTTCTTCCAGAATGACTTCACGCCCGCTTCATACAGAGCATCGGGCACGTCAACGCCTGGATTGGCGTTAAGCTGATCCATCCGGAAAAATGGCGTAAACGTGATAACGTGATCCATGCCGTCGATGGGGACTGCAAACGTTCCCAGAAGATCGAATGTCTTAATTCCAAGTTGATTGACGCCGCTTCCCGGAATAGCGCCGTACGCAACCTGAGTTCCCTGATAACACGTCCCGCGATGTCGAATCAATGGTATGTCACAGTTGTCAAATTCCGGGGCACATGTTATCTCACGACCAGTCAACGATGTTGCATCGTCAAGCAGGGCGCGGCCGGTATGTGTTTCATCTTCTCGGACAGTGGCCAGACGACGATCATCAAATTGTGGGTCCGGTTCAAGTGCCGTCATGCGATCGATGGATAATGATTCTTCTATCGACAACGAGTCGTCATCAGATTGCGCAGTGTCATACGACGGGTTGTTGTTCGCGGATGTGTTCGATGGTAAGTTAGAGAATGAATTCAGACGCAGCTCGTCAAGGAAAGAATCTTCCGCGCGTGCACTCGCGTTGATCGGAACGATCAGCAGCGAAAATATCAGCCAGCGGGCGAAGAGTTTCATAATTCAGGTTCGCATCGGCCACGGTAAAAGATCTTCAGTAGAATCGGCTTTTCCGGGCGATCACAAGGCATCGGAATCATGCATTGACGCGAACTGGCTCGCGTAATCAGGATCTTGTGTCGGCGTTTTCTGCCGAACGCAGCGAGACATTCAGGTAACCGGCCATTTCAGCCGTGCTGATCGTGCAGATTCTTCGTGATGTTCTGAAGCAGGGCGAAGCTCGACGGTCCGCAGCTGCTCAATTCGAAGCGACGCGATTCGGCGTTTGTCGCGTAAATGTCGATCCGAAGTCGATCGGCCGGAAGACACTCGCTGACTCGTTCGGCCCATTCGACCAGACACAACCAGTCATCGCTTTGAGTGAACTCATCCGCGCCAATAGATAAAAATTCGTCAACATCGCCAAGACGATACGTGTCAAAATGTGCGACAGGTATTTGCCCGTCTGTGTACAACTGCAACAGTACGAAAGTCGGACTGTTGACCTGGATCATGTCGATGCCAAGTGAGCCGCAGATCGCACGCACCAGACGCGTCTTCCCAGCGCCAAGCTGACCATTGAGTTCGATGACAATCCCGCCGGAGATGGATTTAGCGATGCTCGCGCCGAGACGGTCTGTTTCGGATTCGTCAGAGCACGTAATGATATACTTTTCAATCTGCGGCAGGCTCATTGTTTCTGTCGGTTTTCATGGGCTTGTCGAGCGGATCATCGACCGAAAAATACGAACCATAACTGCCGTCCGTATTGCCACGCTGAGGCTGATAATTGAGTCGCCACAGACGATGTGGTTTAAGTTCGTGCAGCATACTGCTGCATCCCGACGATGTGATGAGCATCAGTGTGATGACTCCCAGAGTGATTCTTTGCATTCCGTTCATGCTATCCTCGTTCATTCGCTCCATCGCTTGTCCGCAGTGCGCGGACATTCTTACGAGCTTACAGGATAACTAATTCTGCCTGATCCAGTGTCCAAAAGCTGTCACAGAAATCGTGATCGACCACGAACACGTTTCCAACATCTTCAACGACAGGCAGTTTTTGCCGTAGTCGCTGGTCGGTTGGAATATAGTCGCCGACGTTTCTGAGTCGTCAGATCAGGTTGGGACGTGTCTATAACCTGACTTTGGCCAGGTAGATACAAGTCTTCTCTTCATGAGAAGAATAGTAGCTTACCCACAGCAGGCCATCATGCAGCACCATACCTGCGTAACTGGTGTCGCCGCCGGACGGCAATTCAAGACACTCGGTCATCGTCCCGGCCTCTGGATCAATCCACGACAGCGATGTTCGCGTCTTCGGCGAATGAAGTCGCGTGGCTGCGAGGATTCTGCGATCGGGCAATTGAATCATGTCAGGCCCGCCGATGCGATGCTCGAGTTCTTTCCATGTCCATTCCGTAAACGGTGGCCGTGAACTGCCGAGCAATCCGTTTTTCGAGCCCGTCTCACAACGCAGCAGGCACAGTGCTGTGCCTTTGTTTGTGAAAACCATCGTGTCTTCACCAACGCCGTTCGGAACGTTGACTTGCTGCACCAGCGGCTCAAATGTCGCGCCATCGGAACTCTTGTAGAGTCGCAGTTGGCGTTGTGTTCTGTCACGGTCTGTCCCGTAACCCATGGTATAAGCCGTGCCATCGTGCCACTGGACTCGCCACAGCCAAAAGCCGGGATCGCCAATTCTTCGGCCTGCATCCCAGGTCTTTCCTTTATCCTCCGAAAACCAGACCATCGAGTGATAGCGAATTGGCTCATCGGCCCGCAAGCCTGCACCGTTGAGCATGAAGCGACCGTCCGGAGTGATGCAGAGCTTGGCATCTCGCAGTTCATCCGTCGGATGTGATATCAAGGCCAGCGATGTCCAGTCCTTGCCGTCTTCTGACGTGATCACTCGAATCGATCCGTCCGGCGAGACATGTTTGCTGCCTTCGCGAAACACACAATACCAGCGACCATCGTGATACAGGAGATCGGTAAAAGCATTGTGAGCGGCGGTATCCCAAATTCGTCGGACTTCAACGAGTTCGGGTTGCGAGGCTGGCGTGATATCAACCTTTGTCTCCGGTAGAGTTTCGGCAAGCGCGAGCGTTGCCCATGCCGTCGCCGCGATCGAAATAAACTGATCTTCGCCGTGGGGGAATCCGGATTCGTAATAGGTTTGAATCGGCTTGGCGTGTGTCTTGACGTGCCAGGTTCCATCTTCACGTTGCGTGTCTATCAAATAGCGGCAGCCGGACAGAATGGCGGGATGATCGCCTGTTAGTTGCCCGGCGTCCTGCAATGCGGTCACGACTATAGCCGTTGCATAAGCGTCTGAAGTCATTTCGTCCGTCTGCGACCAGCCGCCATCGGTTCGCTGTTTGGCCAGCAACGCATCTACGGCCTTTTTTAAGATGTCATCGCTCGCACTCATGTACGGCAGCGTTCGCAAGCGAAACACACGGTCTTCCGTATCGGTGGGTTCAGTTTCCAGAACCCATTTTGCCGCTGCATCACGTCGTGCAGCGATACCAGCTGTTTGTTTGTCAGTTCCAAAATACGACATTGCCCGCAATGCGACGTAGGTTGTCGTGAACGAACTTCCCATCGAAGGAAGTCGCTTGCTGCTGGGCAACCAATGATTTTGATCCTTCTGGAATTCAGTCAGATAGTGAATCACGGCAGCGGTCGTTTCATCAGACTTCCAGCCACCCGTTTCCAATGTCCACATGGCATAGCCTGCAGTCATGACCTGACCGCCTTGCCCACTACCAGCCTGATACGTCAGTTTACCTTTTTCGAGGTGATCCCATGTGTGCTGAAGCTGTTGCTGCAGGATGTTCTGATCGACAGCAAAGCCGCGTTTCGCCACTTCGGTCAATGCAATGACTGGCATTGCCTGGTTGTGACATGTAAAGCACTTGCGTTCTTTTGCCGAGACCGCAGCACCTTGTTGCAACGGCGCGATGGCTTTCTGAATGGCCGTTCGCGTGGTCTCCTGAGACAATGGAGTTGAGCTGGGAGTCTGGTCTGCGGGGGACTCATCAGCAGTCAGAATCTGGCAACAGGCAATGAATAACGAAAGCAGCATTTGGTCTTCTCCGCCATCAGCTCAAGACGACATTCGTTTCGTTCCGGGAAAAAACAAGGATAGATTTCGTAGGGAATCTGAGTCCCTCAAGATCGGCCGCTTGAAGTATAACTACACGTCTGTAAACCGGGGCGGACGTTTTTCTGAAAATGCGGCCAATCCTTCTCGCGCATCAATCGATTCGAGACACCGCAGATACGCTTCCGTGTCAGCTCGGTGCGCGACCTTCGGTTGTGAGCCTTCGTCGAGATGCACCAGCCGTTTAGTTTCTCGCAAAGCCTCCGCTGGCATTTGCAGCATCTTTTCCGCGATCTGTTGACCACGTTTCATCAGGGTGCTGCCGGAAACGACTTCGCTGACAAGGCCCCATTCCAGTGCTTTCGAGGCTGAGATCGGTTCGCCCATCAGGCACATTTCCAGAGCACGTGATTTCCCAACCAATGCGGTCAGTTGAGCAATTCCGTAACCTGGTGGCCAGCCGAGGCGAATCTCTGGCATGGCGAAACGCGCAGCATGACTGGCGATACGCATGTCTGCAGAATAAGCAGCAACACAGCCTGCTCCAAAGGCATCCCCGTTCACGAGCGCGATGACTGGTTGTGGCAGTCTTTCGAACGCAAGGTACATTTCTGCCTGACGATGGCTAAGCGTGCGAGCTGTCTCCAGCGAGAGGCTTCGCAGCTCTTTTACGTCATCACCCGCACAAAACGCCTCGCCTGCGCCGGTCAGTAGTACGACACGAATATCCTGCGGATGGCCCAATAGCCATCCGACAAGCCGTTCAATATCTTCGGTCATCTGGACGTTGACAGCATTCAGTGATTTTGGCCGATTGAGAGTCACGGTGGCGATACGATTAGCGACATCCATCTGCACAGTTTCAAGCTGCGACAGAGCACCTGAATTTGCGGAAATGTTCATCGCCCGTCCTGCGTCATGCGACAACTTGGCAAGGTTTTCAACAATGCGGCTTACTGAAACGATCGCTCGAGAATGTGTGCCCTTGCCGATCAGTCGATCTTCAGCGTACGCTTCGACATCAAAGGATATTCGACGCCCATCAATCGACGTCACTCTGGCAACCCCGACGACCGTTGAACCGATACCCGCTCCGCCGATGTGCTGAATGTTGACTTCGATTCCAACGGATTCTTCGCCGGGTTCCAGATACGGTCGCAGCGCTTCACGGGCGGCACGTTCCATCAGTAGAATCATGTTGGGAGTTGAAAAGACTGTCGCTCGGGAGTCGCCACCCAGCGTGATGATCATGGAGGCATCAACAGTCCATGTCAGTCGTCCTGTGTCGCCCGATTTCAATCCCGATTTCATAGTGAATCTTCAGTTGCGTTTAAGATCCGTCCGTTTAATTCGCGCGACCCGTGAGGTCGGACAAATGCTGAAGTGCAACTTCGCGATTTGCGTGGGAGCTCATGGAAAAATCGACCTTGGGATTCTCCAGCAGCATCAGAGTCTTCAGCATACCTCGCATGTTGTCAGACAAGTGACACAATGCAGTCTCGCCTTTATTGGTGCGAGACTTCTGAGAAAGTCTCAGCAGAATACTGACGAACGTGGAGCCAAAGTAATCAAGATTCGAAAAGTCGACCAACAGATGACGAGTGCCCGGTTCGCTGAGCAAACGGTACGTCTCATTGTAGGCATTTCGAAAGTCGTTATCTCGAAACTCATTGAACGGACCATTGGGCATGACTATCAAGATATCGGAATAACGTTCAAATTCGAACAGTTGTTTATCGGTCATGAAATTCAGTCGGTAGTTTGCAGAGAATGGCGTTACATCTCGAAAACGGTCTCAGGAACGCTTGAGTGACGATCATCCGGATGAGTTTCTGGCCGGTTCCTAAGTTTCAAATCGCTTTCCAAAGGTTCGCATCATCGGCATTCGATTCATTGGTTTCTATTCTGAAATTCGTGTTTTTCGGGTTCTTATCGGATTCAGTGCAGGGCTGACGAAGTTCTTGTACTGAATCTGGGCAGAAATCTGCATTCTCTCTACAATGCTGTTCCAGGTTTGAGTTCAAATGTGGACGTTCGTGGATTCCTGCGACAATGGATTGTGCTGATGCGATTTCACTTCGTTAATAACCTTCGCCCCGCCAGACTGCTGAGATTTGGCTTGGCAAGCGTTGCTGTGAGCCTTTGCTTCGGGCTGCCCACTTTGTTACTCGCGGACGAAGCCACGACAAAGACAGCGGTTGCGACGGAGGCATTTCTCAGTCCTCGGCAGTTACTCGCGGCAGGAGGCATGATTGGATACGTCATCATCTTCCTCAGCTTCCTGATGGTTGCCCTGATTGTTGATTATCTGCTGACGATCCGCCGTACGACTTTCATGACGCCTGGCCTGGCCGAAGAAGTTCACAGGCTGCTGGCGGAACGAAAAGTGGCAGAAGCAACGACTCTCTGCGAAAAGCAACAGGGGTTTCTGGGGAGAGTTTTGTTCGCCGGTTTGCAGGAAAGTCAGCTTGGGGCCACAGCGGTTGAAAAAGCCATGGAAGACTGCGCCGCCGAACAGGCTGCTCGCAATTATCGCCGCGTTGAGCATCTCTCCGTGATCGGAACACTTGCTCCCATGCTGGGTCTAATGGGAACCGTCTGGGGAATGATTCTCGCGTTTATGGAGTTCGAAATGAAAGCCAATCCGCAGATTTCAGAACTTGCCCCAGGTGTCTACAAAGCGCTTGTTACGACGCTGCAGGGATTGGCCGTTGCGATTCCCGCAACCGGGGCTCTCGCGTACTTTCGAAGTCGAGTTGAAGAACTTTCCATGGAAGCTTCGCTGTTGGCGAACCATGCGTTGGCCGATTTTCGCCGCGCGATGCAGCTTCGCAGGAAGACTCGCGCAAATTCTGACGCTGATGTGTGAATGCGATCATTTCGCTAAACTTGGGTTTTCGAATTGAAACGAAGCACTGGTGCATAAGTGCTTTCACAGAATTCGTTTAAGAGTCAGCCGCAGGCTGATGCGAAACAAAGTCAACGAGTACGCCTGCGGCTGACTGTGGAACAAAGAAACTTCAGCACCAGTGCTTAGCATCGGATATTCTCATGCGAATTGTGCTGCGATTACTGACAAATGCGTTGTCTGTTCTGCTGATGACCTCTGCAGCAACGACTGCTGACGAATCGGCGCCAGTCAAATACTCTGGCATTCAGGTGATCGACAGTGAAACGCAACGCGGCGTTCCCATGGTTTCACTCACGACCGTCGATGACGTCACGTACATCACTGACAACGCCGGCTGGGTTGCTTTGCATGAGCCGGAACTGGCTGGCGCGACAGTGTTTTTCAAAGTGCATTCGCCTGGCTATGAAGTCGCCAAAGATGGATTCGGGATCTCCGGCGTACGGCTGCAGATAGAACTTGGCAAGACAGCAAGAATTGCCGTCAAACGAAGGAACATCGCCGAACGACTCTATCGTATCACCGGACGCGACTTGTATCTCGACAGTGTCAGGTTGCAGCAGCCCTCACCGTTATTGAACCCGCTGGGCTCCGGCATGGTCGTCGGGCAGGACTCGATACAACCCGTACAAATCGGCGAGGAAATGCACTGGTTCTGGGGCGACACGAATCGACTTTCGTATCCTCTGGGACTATTCCGTACGGCAGGAGCTGTTTCAAAGCTGCCCGCCAATGGTGGTCTCGATCCTGCGGCGGGAATCGATTTGGAATACTTCACCAATCCCGATGGTTTCGCACGAGCGATGATCGAGGTGCCCGACAGGGAAGGTGTCGTCTGGATTCATGGCGTTTGTGAGGTTCCTGATGCCTCGGGCCAAGCGCAAGTGATCACTCAGTATTCGCGTCGAAAAGGACTGGAGGCGCCACTCGAGCAAGGAATTGCACTGTGGGACAACGAACGAAAAATGTTCAAAGTGCTGGATGTCATTGATTTGAAAGAATCATGGCGTATCGTGCGTGATCATCCGATTCATCAGACAATCGATGGAATTGACTATCTGTGTTTTGGAAATCCGTTTCCAATTTCTCGCGTGCCAGCAACGCTCGACGCCGTCCGTGATCGATCGGCTTACGAATCCTTCACCTGCCGGGAAGAGATGCCGGACACGAATCCATCGGAGGAGCAGCTTCACAATGCTAAACCACTGCGAGATGCCTCCGGTCAACTTGTCTGGCAATGGGCGAAGGCTCCGCCCGTGACACAACAGGACGAACGGCGTTGGGTGAAGAACGGGCAGATGAAAATTGAGGAAGCCCGATTTCTGCCGCGCGATGCCGAATCACCGAAGCGCATCGTCGAAGTTCACACTGGCACGATTCACTTCAACGCGTTTCGTAATCGCTGGATCATGGTCGCGAATGAACAGGCGTGGGACAAAAACAGTCCGTCGTTTCTGGGGGAAGTGTTCTATTCCGAGAGCGATTCGCCTCAAGGCCCGTTTGTTCGTACCGTCAAAATCGCGACGCATCCCGGTCAGAGTTTTTACAATCCCTGCCATCATCCGTTTTTTGATCAGCAGGCCGGGAGGTTGATCTACTTCGAAGGCACCTACTGCAACACCTTCACCGAATCCCCCGCCACGCCACGCTACAACTACAACCAGATGATGTACCGGCTGGATCTGTCGGGTTCACGGATCAGTGAAGTTTTCAGCGAGGAAGCCAAACGAGCCGCCGAATAGTACTTTGCACAGCGCAAACGAACGCAAGGATCGCAGAGAGTCGCAATTCTTCTTGCGGTATCTGCGATCCTTGGCGGCAATCAATCGTGATGGATGTTATCAGCAGCCGTCAGATGCCCTCTACTTGTTCATCGACACGCAGTACAGGTGCTTGTTCGATCGAACAAAAATCTGACCGCTGCTGATCGCAGGCGTCGCGCTGAAGTCTTCGGTATCTGAGGTCAGGCGATTTGTGGCGAGCTGTTCAAATGTGTCCGTCGCCTTGATGACATGGATATCTCCGCCGCGTGATACATAATAGATCTTGCCGTCGCCCAGAACCGGAGACGAATAATCTCCGCCACGACCGCCGCCAAATCCTCCAAATCCGCCTCGACCACCACCGGGCTGACCGCCAGGGCCTGGCTCACCTGCGGGTGCTTCACTTCCGGAGGCCGCTCCGCCGCTTTGCAGGCGTGTTTCGAAAATCTGTTCATCATTCGCGGCATTGACGCAGCGGGCAACGCCACCAGAAATCAGATACATGCGACCTTCAAAAATCAAAGGCGTCGAAAAACGATTGCTGTCTCGACCCGACCAGATAACGCTTGATCCTGTGATGTCACCTTTGCCGCCTGTCTTGATGGCGATAGATCCGCCACCTCGTCCTTCCACGGCGAAGATCTTGCCATCAGAAATGACAACGCTGGAATTGAACTGATCTGTCGCCATCGCTTCGCAGTACCACTTCAGCTTGCCTGTCGCGGGATTCAGGCCCCAGATTTCGTTGGGTGCTCCAATGACAACGTCCGTGCGTTCTTCATCGATTTTTGCGAGTGCCGGCGTGCCCCAGACATTGCCGAGTCCATTGCTGTCAGCTCGCCAGAGTTCTTTGCCCGTGGTTTTGTCAAGTCCCACAATGGCGCGAGCTTCAGGGCCTGCAGCGACGACAACCACGTTGCCTGTGAGAATTGGGCTGGACGATGAGCCCCATTGACGATCATCCGATTCCGTGCCGACGCTTGTGTGCCACAATTCTTTGCCGTCCAGATCATAGGCAAATGCGCCGGACTTGCCGAAGAACACATACACGTTGGTGCCGTCGGATGTCGGTGTGTGCGACGCATAGCCATGCTCAGGAACACCAGCTCCGGAAAAACGATCTTCAGGCTGTACGGCATCGACAGTCTTTTCCCAAAGCGTCTTGCCCGTCGCGCGGTCCATACAGACAAGATGGCGTTTTAGATTTTTGATTTCACCCGGGTTCTGGCGATCCAAACCGTAGCCCGAATAGCAGGTGACAAACACTTTGTCGCCGACCACAATCGGACAGGACACACCAGCTCCCGGCAACGCGACCTTCCATTGCAGGTTTTCGGTTTCACTGAATGTTGTTGGCAGCGGATCCGCATCTGGCGAGATTCCGGTCCCGTTAGGTCCACGAAATCGATCCCAGTCTGATCCCTGAACGTTGTTCATGCCTGAGGAAACTCCCCAGAGTGACAACGCAAAAAGAACAGCAAGATTGCGTTTCAAATTGTTCTTGCTGTGGCCAATTTTGAATACCGGAGTCATTCGACGTCCTTCTCGAAAAAACAGAGAGTTAAAAGATGGGAAGGTTGTGGGAAAACACAGTGGAAAGAGTCCTGAAATCAGCTGGGAAGGTTCTCAACCAATGCCGTGGACTCATTACCACGATGGCATTTCATGGCCACGAAAAGCACAAAAGTTCACAAAAAATAATGCTTCAAGGACTTAATCTCTTTGTGACTTCTTGTGTTTATTGTGGCTAGAAACAACAGTTTTCGGGCTTAGTTTTGAACCTGCCATTGGAATCATCAGCAGGTTAACAACCGGTCCCACGGAAGTTGATTTTGGACAATTCCTATGCACCAAAACCACACGACGCGCGCACGATTAGCGGCTGCAATACCGTTGAGTGCGTGACACAAACACCGAAACGACAACGCGGGTTTCGCAGATTATGCTGATTTTCCAGAATCCAGCCGCAATTCGGCCGGATGATTTGCCTGCATGGCGTCCATGCCAGCCATCTGTGGAAGTGTGACTGCGACGATTATGGCTCCAGAGTCTCGTCAAAACCCCTGTTGCGGCAGTCGACACGCTCGGATCGTTGTTGTTGCCTTCTCACAGGCAAACAAAAGCAGCAGTCACGCGGCTTGTTTGTGATCCATTGGCGAGCTGGGTCGCCACAGATGCCAGGAATTTCGGATACGACGGCCGGCTCCGGTTTTGAG
>JANOZG010000047.1:0-17805 GCA_031429275.1 Planctomycetota bacterium | reverse complement strand
CTGGTTGCTGCGGAATTGATCGTCGCTGTGGTCGTGGGGGCTCTGGCTAAACTTGGCAAACATATTGAGGCTTTTTATGACCTGATGGCATCCATCGATAAGCTTGGTTCTCTGTTTGATCTGCCGATCGAACGCACGGATGGATTGCTGACGATGGCTTCCGGAATAGGCATCGTCGCGAAGGATGTTTGCTACGCGCTCCCGGACGGCCGTGAAATTCTGAACAATGTTTCATTGACAATTAAGTCAGGGCAAAAAGTGGCCATCTCCGGTCCCAGCGGCGCCGGAAAGAGTCTTCTGCTGGACATCGTGTTCGGGCTGCGGGAACCAACGTCAGGAGTCGTGACCGTGAATGGTATCGACCCGCGTGATATGCGTCCCGATGTGCTGCGACGGCATGTTGCCCTGGCACGTGACATAGAGGTCTTTGAAGGGACAATTGCGGAAAACGTACATCTGGAACGGCCCGACATCAGCATCGGGGATGTCCGAGCGGCACTGGAAATTGTCGGCCTGCTGCCATTGATTCAGCAGCACGCAAAGGGACTCGACACAATTCTGACAGCCTCCGGAGGCCCATTGACCAAAAGCCAGTTACGGCGTCTGATGGTGGCGCGGGCGATTGCCGGGGGGCCGGAGATCGTGCTCCTGGACGAAATTCTGGACAGCATGTCCGACACCAGTTCCGCACAGATTCTGCAGCGTATTATCACGGAAGAATTGCCGTGGACAATTGTGCTGGTCACAAATCGTCAGACGCTGAAAATGATGATGGATGATGTGATTCAGGTTTCGGGAGAACAACTATGACAGTGCCATCAACAATCACTGACGCACCGCAGGCCGATGGGCGATCACGCCGTCGATCCAGCCTGACCCCCGTCGCCTATAGTGATGCTCTGATGCCATCGCTCCAGTTGGCGAAATCGTCACGCTTCGCACGGCGTCTCGCTGTTGTGCTGTTGGTGCTGTTAGTTGCCACCATTTTACTGATGGCATTTGCTCCGTGGCAGCAGACGGTGACCGGAGGTGGTTCCGTGGTCGCCTATGCGCCGCGCGAACGGCAGCAGGTGCTGGAAGCAACGATCAAAGGCCGTATCTTTCGCTGGAATGAAGATCTGGTTGAGAACTCACGTGTGTCAAAAGGGGATTTCATCGCTGAGATCCGTGACCTGGATGATTCCTATTCTTTGCGTCTGCAGGGACAACTCGACAATACTGCGTCCATTCTGGAGGCATCTCAAAAGATCGTTGATGCAACAGACGGCCAACTGCAGGCGTATCGGCGGGTGCAGACAGAAATCGAAGCGGCTCAGAATGCCTACGTTCAGTCGGCTACTGAAAAAGTCAATGCGGCCGAGCAGAAACTTGCCATTGCCGAAGCCGCGATTCCCCAGCTTCAGGCTGCCTATGACCGCGCAAAAATGCTGCAGACTGCAGGCAACATTGCGTTGGAAAAGCTGCAGGAGATTGAACGCAAGCTGCTCGAATCGCAGGGGAAAGTGAAAGAAGAAATGGCAAACGTTTCTGCCGCCCGCGCTGAATTGCTTGGCAAGCGGAGTGATCGCGAAGCCTATATTCACAAGGCCGCTGCCGATGTGCGTTACTACGAAGGCGCTCTCGACAAAGCGAAAGCCGAAGTCTCAAAGGCGCAGAAGGAACAGTTCGAGATGCAGTCCAAAGTCGCGCGCCAAAATGCTCAGGAAATCGTCGCACCGTTTGATGGCTATGTTGTCCATTTAAGTGCAAATTCAGGGTCACAGATGGTAAAAGAAGGTGATCCGATCTGCACAATTGTTCCTGAAACCAAAGACCGTGCCGTTCAGATCTGGCTGAACGGAAACGACGCTCCGCTTGTTGCGGCCGGACGACATGTCCGATTGCAGTTTGAAGGCTGGCCCGCGATACAATTCGCAGGATGGCCATCGGTGGCTGTCGGAACCTTTGGTGGCACGGTGGTTTCTGTTGATATGGTGGATGACGGCAAAGGAAAATTTCGCTGCCAGATTCTGCCGGATGACTCAGAGACAAACAGGTGGCCGGAAGATCGCTTTCTGCGTCAGGGCGTGCGAGCAAATGGCTGGATTCTGCTTGAGCAGGTTCCGTTGTGGTTTGAGGTCTGGAGACAACTCAACGGATTCCCGCCGACCGTGGATGTTGAGTCATCAATGTACTCAGTAGAGAAAAAGACGGAATCCGAAGGGAAGTGAGCAGCGGTGCTCTCCAGATCTCGCCTGCGAAGTTCCTGGACATCCCCTTGGCATTGACATCCCGCGAAATTGCCCGCACACTGCAGATGCAGAGAGTTCAAAATCTGCGACGAAGGTCAGATTACCGAATTCCGAATGCGACAACGACACTCACAGGAATAAAAATCCAGGCATGATGTACGGTGCAACGACCAATTTGCTGGCATGCTTGATTTCTGCGATGATGTTGATCGTGCCGGGGACGATTGGTGTTTGGATCGCCAGTCCGACAGAAGTCGGAACTGAAGATCTGACTGAACTCGTCGAGTTGACGGAAGGGTGTCATCTTCGCTGCGAATCGCGAAGATCTGTTGCCCTCAAAGATGCTGGCGCTGCATCGCGACGACGCGCGGACGTTGTCGTTACCGTGGCTTGTTGCCGCAATTTGCGACAGGTCGGTGAATGCTGCGTCCCCGGTCGCCTGCCTGGCGGCAAAGCCCTGGCTCCATTGCTGCTGTAACAGTGCTGTGTCGGCTTGAGTTCCGTCTTCAGCCATGCAATCGGAGTCCGACAGGCTCTACTCCTCAGGCGACGCGCAGTCGAGGAGTGCATCGCAGTGGAATTCGCCAGCATTCCCCGCGTTCCGGAATTCCGACGAATTCCACTCCTGGTTGTTCGCGAAGGCCGCTCGCCTTTTCATTCAATGCACCTGAATCGGGAGTTCTCTAAGTCACGGGCCGCACGTGACCTGGCAGCGTCTCTTGTGATCGAATTGCATGTTTTCCAGGTCTTAAACACACTTTGCCGCTTCTCAAGACATGGAGCCGAGGCGGCAAGGCTGGTCCACGAACCGGTATTAAACTCTTAGGTTGAGCGACACGACTGTTATGGGGAAATTCAAATTTGAGCCAAAGACGATTGCCAGAGATTTACTGTCTGGAACCATCGTTTTTCTGGTAGCGCTTCCACTCTGCCTGGGCATCGCGATTGCATCGGATGCGGACCCAATGGCAGGATTGATTTCAGGTATCGTTGGCGGCATTGTCATTGGACTTTTCAGCGGTTCAGCTACGAGCGTTTCGGGACCGGCTGCTGGACTCACAGCAATCGTCGCTGCTCAGATTGCCAATCTGCAGAATTTTGAAACGTTCCTGCTGGCCGTCGTCTTAGCTGGCGTGGTGCAAATCGGCTTTGGTTTGCTCAAAGCAGGTGCACTCTCAGCTTTTTTCCCATCGAGCGTGATCAAAGGGCTATTGGCGGCCATCGGTATCATTCTG
The DNA here is from genome assembly GCA_031429275.1 of Planctomycetota bacterium. GTDB lineage: Bacteria > Planctomycetota > Planctomycetia > Planctomycetales > Planctomycetaceae > SXXK01. The sequence goes on along the minus strand of JANOZG010000047.1, from coordinate 14,339 downwards.
ATATTCAAGCAGTTGCCACTGTTGTTCGGTTACTCTAAGGATATGGGTGTTCCATTCGCTCATGCCGAGATTGTCACAGGCCTCGCTGCCAGAACCGTTCCGGAAGTCAGTCATTCGCACGCCATTGGCGACATCCTCTTCAGTTTCGTGAGAGCGATCAGGGACATCATCGGCTTTGAGGGTGGCTGGCAATGGGGGGCGATATCTGTGGGCGCGTTTTCCCTTGCCTTTCTTGTGATGTGGGAAAAGATTCCAAGGTTGAAGAAGTCGCTGGTGCCTGCTCCGTTACTCGTAGTCATCCTTGCTGCCCTCCTGGGCTGGCTGCTGTCCAAATTGGGAGGCAACTGGCAAATCACGCCGAAGCAATTGGTCGATGTCCCAATCGCAGGCAGCCTTAAAGGATTTGTGGGCCTGTTACGCACTCCTGACTTTACGCAGTTGACGAACATCTCGGTGTACATCGGCGCAATCACGATTGCAGTCGTAGCATCGCTGGAAACGCTGCTGAACCTGGACGCAGTCGATAAGCTGGATCGAAAACAGCGCTTATCGCCCCCTAATCACGAGCTGTTTGCGCAAGGTATCGGCAACATGACGGCGGGCATGCTGGGCGGCATACCGGTCACCAGTGTTGTGATTCGTGGTTCGGTGAATGTCAATGCCGGTGCCGAAACGAAACTCTCCGCGATCTTCCATGGTGTGCTGTTGCTTGGTTGCGTGGTGTTCATTCCACAAATCCTGCGAATGATTCCGCTGTCGTGTCTGGCTGCGCTTCTCCTGATGACCGGATTTAAGCTGGCCAGTCCGAAGCTGTTTTCGCAAATGGCGAGTGAAGGACGCTATCAGTTCCTGCCATTCATCCTGACGCTCGTTGCCATCGTCCTGACCGATCTGTTAATCGGAATTTGCATCGGGATGATTTTGGGTCTGTTATTCATACTCAACAGCAACCTACGGCGCCCCGTGCGAAAGATTTACGAAAAACACATCGACGGTGACGTGCTGCATATTGAACTGGGCGATCAGGTCAGCTTTCTCAACAAGGCGTCACTCGAAACGGCGCTACGTGAAGCGCCTCGCGGCAGCCGCATCATGCTGGACGCGCGGCGGACTGATTACATCGATCCTGATGTACTCAGCCTGATTCGAGAGTTCAATGACAAGACCGCATCAGCATTCGATATTTCCATGCAACTGATAGGTTTTCGCGAACAGTACAAGCTGTCCAACAAGGAAGACTCCATCGATTTCTCCATTCAGGAAGCTCGTGACAAGCTCACTGCCGACCAGGTCATTGAGATCTTAAGGGCTGGCAATCAACGCTTCGTCGAGGGCCATCCTTTAGATCGATCACTGCTGAGATCTCGACCCTCCAATTACAAAAACTCAACAGCGATCGCCGCAATCGTCAGTGGGATCGATTCCCAAACGCCTGTGGAAATGATCTTCGACCTGGGTGTTGGCGACGCTTTTGTCGTCCGTATGCCGGGTGCAGTGATTGGACCGCGGGCAATTGGTGGGGTGGAGTATGCTGTTTCGGTGGGCGGTGCCAAGCTCGTCGTCCTGATGGGGCATGCTGATAGTTCGCTGCTCTCCCTGGCGATTCACAATGCCTGTTCCTCTGACAACAAAGCCGAACTGGCGGGCTGCGCAAGCCTGCAGGATGTCCTGGAACAAATCGCTCTGTCGATCGACGCCCAGCAGGCTCGAGCATTCCCTGACATGTCGACTCAGGCACAAAAGGATTACATGGATCAACTCACTCGACGTCACATTACCAGGATGGCGCGACAGTTGATCGATGACAGCCCAGCCCTCAGCCGTCTGGTTGACTCCGGGCAGATTCGCGTCGTGACTGCAATGTTTGATTCTTCCAATGGCTCCGTACAGTTTTCTGGCGAGTCCCTGACTCCGGCAATCACCTGAGGAATTACATGATAACCTCCAGTCAAGCACAACGGGCCGACGACATGGCGGCCTATGATGAAACGTTAAGGGCTGACTCGAAACTGCCTTTAACGACCGGCGTACTCACTGAGTTTTGTGCAGCGATCGTTGTGGCCTGCGTTGCGATTCCCATGGGAATGGGCATCGCTTCCATGTCCGGCGCACCGCCGATGGCCGGCATTGTAGCCGGGATTATTGGCGGCCTGGTCGTAGGCTGGATTAGCGGCTCACCGACCAGCATTACTGGTCCGTCGGCAGGTTTGACTCTGGCGATCGCCTCACTGATCGGCACACCGGATTTATTCGGGACGTTCCTGCTGGCTGTTACTGTCGCGGGCTTGATTCAGATTGTCTTTGGCATTGCCAGACTGGGTTGGCTGGCAAGCTTTTTTCCGTCGAGCGTTCTTGATGCTCTGCTGTCGGCGATCGGCATTATTCTGATCTTCAAACAGATCCCGCACTTACTCGGACATGACACCGATCCTGAAGGGGACATGGCCTTTTTACAGCCCGATCGTCGAACCACTTTCACTGAACTGTTTTCGCTGTTCGAAGGCGATGTTCATGGTGGTGCTGCAACCGTCGGACTGCTGACTCTCGCACTGATATTCGGTTTGCAATTCTGGAGCCGCTCAAGGATGTTTCAACTCCCGGCGATGATCATCGGGGTGGTCGCGGGTACGCTCGCCAGCCTTGTGGTCAATCGATTTGGAGAAGCATGGCTGATCGATGGCAAGCACTTGATTGCCTTGCCGGAATGGAATGCGGAATCGGGCAGGGCCTCGATGTTTCGTTTTCCGGACTGGAGCCAATGGAACAACACTTCAGTGTACATCACGGCAATCGCAATCGCTGTCGTATCATCGTTGGAGACACTCATCAATCTATCGGCGACGGACCGCATCGACCGCTCGGACCGTCCAAGTCCACCGAATCGGGAACTGATCGCTGTCGGTATTGGCAATACGTTGTGTGGTTTGATTGGCGGCATTCCCATGAGCGCAGCCATCGAGCGAAGCGCGGTCTGTCTGCAGGCAGGCTCGCGCACCAGGCTCTGTACCATTCTTCACGGTGGTGTGTTGCTGGTTGGGGCGACTCTGATTCCTTCGATATTTGACGCAATCCCATTGTCGGTACTGGCGGCAGTCCTGATCGTAACCGGAGGATGGCTGGTCCGTCCCGCAGTCTTCGCTGGCATCTGGAAGGGCGGCAGATATCAACTGGTTCCCTTTGTCGTCACGATCGCCGCTATCCTGCTGTCCGATCTGCTGATCGGAGTTGTCGTAGGCATGGTTTTCGGACTGGGCTTTATCTTAAACAGCAACTTGCGGCGTCCACTGCGACAGGTTGTTGAAAAGCACGTGGGCGGGGATATTCTGCACATCGAATTAGCGGAACAAGTCAGCTTCTTAAACAGACCGGTCATTGAACGAGCGCTGCGCGCTGCCGCACCCGGGACGCATATTCTTTTGGACGCGAGTCACTCCGACTACATCGATCCCGATATCCTGGCGATGATCCGTGATTTCGTTAAGAAGTCGTCGATCCATAAAGTAACGGTCAGCCTGCGGGGCTTTCGCCAGAAGTACGCGATAGACAACGTCATTCAGTTCGTCGACTTCACAAGTCGTCAACTTCAGGAGAAGATGACGCCAGACGAGGCTCTCAGCATCCTGCAACAGGGCAACGAACGTTTCTGTTCAAACATGCGGCTCTCCAGAGACCTTGGTCGTCAAGTCCAGTCAACCTCGGCGGGACAGCATCCTTTCGCCGCCATCCTCAGTTGCATCGATTCCCGAGCGCCGGTCGAGACCGTCCTTGACCTCGGAGTAGGCGATGTCTTTTCCGCCCGCGTTGCAGGCAACGTGGTCAGCCCCAAGATCCTGGGGAGTCTCGAGTACGCGACCGCTGTGGTGGGTTCGAAGCTGATCGTGGTCCTGGGCCACACCAAGTGCGGCGCTGTGCATGCCGCCGTGAAATTGGCCGATGCTGGAAAGACTGGTGCCGAGGCAACGGGTTGTCAGCATCTGGACTCGATTCTGGAGGAGATTCATCCTTCGATCGATCTGCCCAAACTGAAAGTGATTGAAACGACGGATCAAACGGCCCGTGACCAGTTTGCGGAAGACGTCGCCCGCCGCAATGTCATCTACTCCGTTCAGAACATCGTTCAGCAAAGTCAGACCATCAGCAGGTTAGTTGACGAGGGGCGACTGGCAGTTGTTGGCGCCGTGTACGACGTGACTTCGGGCAAAGTGCAGTTCCTGATGGATGAGGCCATTGGTCTGTCAGACTCGACAGCGGACGCCGTGAACCTCTGATCACGAACTCAAAAAGTGGGCGATTCTGACGGCAAGGGTATCACGCGGTTGCCGTGGCTGGAGGCGATCTGTGAAAAGGCTGATCGTACAGATCGTTCCGGCTGTGGCGATTTCTCCGTAAACGAGTTGCGAATCTCCGTGTGACGTGCGATCGTTTGCAGATGTCAAAACCTTTGCCATCCGATGACTAAAGCAACGAAGGATCATCGTTACTGCTGGGTATGACTCGTCACGGAAGACTTTTCGAACATGCGCAGAATCTGCCGCATCACGATTGCCGCAATCCTGCTTGCCGGTTGCGCGACTTCAAGGAAACCGACTGCGGTTGTCGATGCCGAGCGTCCGCATCAACACCTGTCCGAGCAAGTCGCGGATTGCAAATCGAGTGATGACACCATCCAGCTCACGGGATTTCAGGACGACGTCGCAGAAGACAAGGCGGACTCTCCGGAATCGACAACAGATTCTCCTGAATCCGTGACTGAAGAGTTGCAGAGTGCAGCTCCGGGAAATGCGGCTGATGCCAAACCAAACGCCGTCCAGTTCGACGAAGTGGTCAGTTCGGTCTATGAGAGTTACCCATTGCTGGATTCCGCATTGCTCAGCCGAAACATCGCTCGGGGTCAGCGTGTCGGTGCTTCCGGGGCATTCGATACGAAATTCAAAGGAGCCAGTGAGAACGGGCCGCAGGGATTTTATCAAACGTATCGTCAGAACATCGGCGTCGTGCAACCCACTTACTGGGGTGGTGAGGTCTTCGCGGGCTATCGAGTTGGCCGTGGCGATTTCCAGCCATGGTATCAGGAACGTCAGACCAACGATGGTGGCGAATTCAAAGCAGGGGTTCAGGTTCCTCTAGCGCGGAACCGCGACATCGATGCACGTCGTGCGGAACTCTGGAAAGCAGGATACAGTCAAAGTCTTGCTGAGCCCGAAATTCAGGCTCAGCTGATCAGCTTTGTGCAGGACGCTTCTTATGCTTACTGGGACTGGGTCGCAGCGGGCGAATATCATCGCATCGCCACACGCATTCTTACGCTGGCAGCAGAACGAACCGCACGGATCGAAGCGCAGGTCAATGCAGGGCTGGTTGATCCGCCGGAACTCACGGACAATCTGCGACTGGTCGCGATTCGTCAGGCCAAAGTTGCGGACACACGTCGAAAGATGCAGCAGACGGCGGCGAAACTGTCTGTCTACTGGCGCGATGCTGTCGCCAATCCAATCGTGGCGACCGAAGATCAACTGCCAGGCTTCCCGGAGATTGATGCTGTGGAAGTTGATTTGACCACAAACATTCAGCAGGCTCTGCAACAGCGTCCGGAATTAAGAGTCCTTGACATTCTGCGGCAGCAGATTCAGGTGGACTATTCAGAAGCCGTCAATCAGCTTCAGCCTGAAGTCAACGCGGTATTGTGGGGATCACAGGACGTCGGCGACCCATCCAGCAAGAAACGCGATAAGTCACAGTTTGAAAGCGAAGCGTCTGTTTATCTGGATGTCCCGATTCAGCGTCGCAAAGCTTATGGAAAGATGACGGAGTCGCAGGCCAAGATTGCGCAGCTCTCTGCCAAACGTCGCATCACGGCCGACAAAATCAGCGTTGATGTGCAGATGGCTCACGCTGCGATCCTGTCGGCATGGGAGCAGGTCAAAGAGACCAGCGATGCCCTGAAGTACGCAGAGGATCTGGCGGTAAGAGAACGCGCAAATCAGGAACTCGGCGCATCCGATCTGCTGAAAGTTTCGCTGCGTGAACAGTACGCCGTTGAATCGGCGGAGAAGCAAATTGATGCCTTGAAACTGTACTTCGAGTCCCGCGCTGACTATAGAGCGGCGGTTGCAGAAGATGAGTTGGGGCGTTGATGTTCTGTCACGTTGTTCACTGCAGCATCGCCAGAAACTCGTCTTCTGTAAGAACCGTCACACCAAGTTCCTGAGCCTTGGTCAGCTTGCTGCCCGCTTCTTCGCCCGCGACAACGTAGTGCGTTTTCTTCGAAACACTGCCGCTGGCTTTGCCGCCGTGGTCGCGTATGAGTTGTTCGATTTCGTCGCGCTTCATACGGACCATTGTGCCCGTGACGACGAGCGTTTTGCCGATGAGTTTACCCTCCGCAGGTAAGCTGGAACGATCAATCGGCTGGCCGAGATTCAGCCCGAGTGCCCGAAGTTCATGGACCAGTTGTGTTCCGTATGCGGATGTAAAGAAGCGATGAACTGACCTCGCAATAACTTCGCCGATTTCATCGATGCTCGCCAACGACTCTTCTGACTGCGTCGCGATTTCATCGATTGTTCCGAACGCATGTTCCAGAGTTCTGGCATTCGTCTGGCCCACATGGCGAATGTTCAGGCCCGTCAGCAGTCGCCATAGCGGCTGTTGTTTTGAAGCCTCAAGGCCGCTGAGCAATTTGTCGATGGATTTTTCGCCAAGCCGTTCCAGCTTCAAAAGTTCGTCACGCCTGCTGGCCAGTCGATACAGGGAAGGAATGCCATCCACCAAGCCGGCAGCGAGTAGCTGTTCGACAAGTTTCTCGCCAAGTCCATCGATATTCATTGCAGGTCGCGAGGCGAAGAAAATTAGTGTTTCGCGAAGTTGAGCGGGGCATGTTGGGTTTGGACAACGGACGTAGACGCCACCTTCATCCTGAATCACCGACGTCGCACATTCTGGACATGCTGCTGGGAATTCATAAGGTTGCTCGCTTCCAGTGCGAGCCGCCTCGTTGACTCGCAGAACATGCGGAATAATTTTCCCGGCTTTTTCCACGACGACCAGATCACCGATTCGAATTCCGAGGCGCACGAGTTCATCACGATTGTGCAGACTGGCACGCGACACTGTTGTCCCTGCGATCGCGACGGGTTCAAGTTCTGCAACCGGTGTCAGCGCTCCGGTTTTGCCTACCTGAATTGTGATTGCAGCAACGCGTGTTTCTGCTTCGTAGCGTTCCCACTTGTACGCCCGCACCCAGCGTGGACTTTTGGAAGTTGTACCAAGCTGACCACGGTCCGCGAGAGCATCAACTTTGATGACCAAACCGTCAACCTCAAAGGGAAGTTCTGGCACTTTCGCGATCATGTCCGCGCAGACTCTCATGAGTTCTTCGAAGCCATGAGCCGGCGATACATCCGGGGTTGTCGGAACTCCCATCGTCCGAATCGACTTCAGAAACTCGCGATACGATGTCCATTCAACGCCTTCGACATATCCAACTCCATGTCCAAGAAATCGCAGTTTTCTTTCACGGGCGAGTTTTGGGTCGAGCAACTTGAGTGCACCGGCGGCGGCGTTGCGAGGATTCTTGAACGGCTCTTCACCGGCTTTGACCTGTGCGGCCTGGAACGCTGCAAACTCTTCATTAAGGATGACAACTTCGCCGCGAACTTCGAGCGACGCGGGCGGCGTTTTTGTAGCAAGCCGCAATGGCACACCGGCGATGATGCGCGCGTTTGATGTGACGTCATCACCAACGACGCCGTTGCCTCGAGTTGCGGCGCGGACAAGCGTGCCATTTTCCCAGATCAGCGCGATGGCGACGCCGTCGATTTTGTATTCGATCGTGTAGTCAATGGCGTCACGTTGCAGTGACTTGCGGAGCCCGGCGTCCCAGTCAATGAGTTCCTGTTCTTCAAAAGCATTTTCGATCGACAGCATTGGCACGCGGTGGGTGAATTGCTGAAATCCGTCAATCGGTGCGCCGCCGACTTTCAGGCTCGGGCTGTCTGCCGAATAAAGCTCCGGTTGAGAAGCTTCAAGCGCGATCAGCTTCGCCATCATCGCGTCGTATTCGCGATCAGCGATTTCAGGTTTGGCATCGACGTAGTAAAGTCGATTGTGGCGTTCGAGTTCTCTTCTGAGGAACGCGACTTCGTCGGCCGGGGTTTCGGCGGTGTTGTCGTCCGGGAACAGATTGGCCATGAGTAAATTCCGTAGGGTGTGTGCAGCGACTGCGGAACACGCCATTTTCTGATGCTTTCTCCTTTGGTGCGTTGCGCTCCGCTTCACGCACCCTACTTCGAAGTGTAAAGTGCTTCGCAATATCGAACCAGCCACGCGGGACCACCGCAGCGACATCAGGAAATCATTATGAAATTCATCCGCACCGGTTTATCGATCCTCGGCATACTTCTGGCATTTTGTTGTCAGCAATTTTGCAAGGCACAAAAGCAGCCAAACGTCGTGCTCATTCTGTCCGATGATCAGGCGTGGACGGACTACAGCTTCATGGGCCATCCCGTGATTCAGACACCGCATCTGGATCGACTGGCCGCACGCAGTGCCACGTTTCGCCGCGGCTATTCGCCGACGCCGCTGTGTCGTCCGTCGTTGATGACCATGATCACCGGCTTGTATCCGCATCAGCATGGGGTCACGGGCAATGATCCAAAGCCCGATAAATCATTATCGAATGCAGAATATGCGGCTCAGAGAGAGCAGCTGATTTCCTGTGTTGACCAGCATCCAACGATTCCGAAACTTCTGGGCGAGCAGGGCTATCTGTCGATGCAGTCCGGAAAATGGTGGGAAGGCAATTATTCGCGGGGCGGATTTACGCACGGGATGACGCGTGGATTCCCAAAACCCGGTGGTCGCCACGGGGATGATGGACTTGAAATCGGACGCAAAGGCATGCAGCCGGTATTCAATTTCATTGATGAGTCAAAACATGCGAATCGTCCTTTCTTTCTGTGGTACGCACCATTGCTGCCACATACACCACATGATCCGCCAGAACGCTTGCTCGCGAAATATCGCGTCGAGGGTCGCCCAATTGAATTGGCAAAATATTTTGCCATGTGTGAGTTCTTCGATGAGTCATGCGGCCAGCTGCTGGATTATCTGGACAAGCAGGAACTCAGCGAGAATACACTTGTGATGTATGTCACGGACAACGGCTGGATTCAGGCGACACCCGAGATGAATCTTGGCAAAGAATGGGGGCACGGTTTTGCACCGCGTTCAAAGCAAACGCCGTATGAAGGTGGCGTAAGGACTCCAATCATGGTGTCGTGGCCAGGCAAGATCACGCCAAAGGAATACCCGGACTTGTGCAGCACTGTGGACATTATGCCAACGGTACTTGCCGCAACTGGACTTGCAGCCATTCCTGATCTTCCAGGACGAAATCTGTTGCCACTGATTCAGGACGGAAAGCCGCTTGATCGGACGTTCCTGTATGGTGAAAGCTTTTCGCACGACGTGGCTGATCTTGCGAACCATGAAACCTCGCTGCAATATCGTTGGTGTATCGAAGGCAAGTGGAAGCTGATCCTGAGCTACGATGCACCGGCCGATCGGTATGCGTTCGTGCATGCTGTGAATGAACGCAATCCGCAGCTGTTCGATGTTGAAGCCGATCCGCATGAAAAGGTGAATCTGGCTGCCGACCACCCGGATGTGCTGCGGAAACTAGCAACGCACCTTCAGGATACGTGGCATGTCCAAAAGCCTGCCATTGGATTTCCATAGTAGCGGACCAGCCGAACCCAATTGACCTGAGCCTGAGGCGCTAGCCGATTTTTGGCTGTCGAATCGGCTAGCGCCTCAGGCTCAAAGTAGTGCCGCGCGCTAAGCATCATTTCTGACCACGCAACGAATAAATCCCCGAACGGCCTTTTCTTGACGGAGAAGGCCGTTTTTTTGCGCGCATCCGTGTCGGATTCGATACGGAAGAACTTGAGCCGTATTCGATGCAACAACGCGTTTTGTCGAAATGACAATCTCGTTTCGTGCCCGCAGGCACTGTTTTGCAATCCTTGCCATGAATAGATTACCAAAGATTCTTAATCGGCAGATTCTGCGTAATACGTTTTTGTACTTAAGTATATGCTATTAAATGACTTACGTATATTCTGTTTGGGTTAGAAAAAACTAAATCAGTTTTGGCACACCACTCGCTATGTAATACTCAACATGACAACAACAGTTTCTGCTCGGTGTCGACAGAACTGGATTCTAGAGATGTAAAGGTTTACAGGAGGTACTTAATCATGCTCGTACTCACACGCAAAGCGGCAGAAACCATCCGAATCGGCAATGACATTGTTATCAAAGTGATAAAGACGGCAAAGGGCACTGTGAAGATCGGAATCGAAGCCCCAGCCAGCATTCGCGTCATGAGGGGCGAACTGGTGGAAGACGAAGTTCAACCAGTTCCGACGATCCCAGCAACCTTTGGCCCAGCCATGCGAGTTGTGTCGGATCAGTATCCACATGTGGCTTAGTTGCCGGAGCTTCGCTTCGCTCGATCCGGCCTACTTCAATCACAAACAACCTTATCAACACGACTAACTTACTTTTTCAATACACGAATGGACTCAGACGAGGAGTAAGAAACTCCTCAAAAGGAGAATAAAGCCATGAGAACTTACAAGATCTTCACACTGACTCTAGGCCTTCTGACGATGGCAGGCAGTGTCGCATTCGCTCAATACAATTCCAACAGCAACTGTGCAAACGGACGCTGCAACACTAAGCAACCCGGATACGGTTCTGCGGGATCACGATCAAACAACTATGAAGCGGCATACGGGAACGTGAGTGATCGTAATGACTCATGGTCACCGGTGGTTCGGCCGGCAACCGGTTCAGGTGCTGACGACTTTCCCGATCTTCCAGCCAGCTGGTCGACTCGCAGTCGTTCAAACACGACATCCGCACCGCAGGATTCATTCAGCCGCGCTGGAGGAAACAGTCGCCCCGACTACAACTATCACAACTCAATTCCAGCATCAGAAACCGGCGAACAGATTCGCTACCGAGTGCCACTCGACAACTACGCTCCGGCCAGCAATGATCGAGCGGATTATCGTGATCGTTTGAATTCAGGTCGTCGCGGCCGATTGACTCAGGAGCCTGCTGATCCGTTCGGCGACAGTTCACGTGCAGATTACGGTCGCACGACGGATGACCGATATCTGCCGGCTGATCGTAACACACCGGCAGACCGCTATGCACCATCCAATGGACGTGATCCTTTCGTACCGGCTGAGCCACCGCTCAGTCAGATCGACGAAGAAACCAGCACGATTAACAATCTGTTGACTTTTCGTTATCAGAACCCCGTGACCGTCCGAGCTATCCGGGCTATGAGCAGCAATCAGGCTGTGAAGTTGTTCGCTGAAGTGTCGGAGAAAATTGACGAACGTTCTCTTGAGCCAACCAGTTATGACCTGCGAGTTCGCCGGGCTCTGCGAAATCTGACGCTGGCGCTGGACAATCAGGCCTTCATGAATGGACTTGGGATCTCAGCAAACTCATTCAGCACAGACGGTTTTCGTAACACACTCAGCCGAATCGCAGCCAACGAGCGGATTCAGAACTATCAGGACGCACGCACGGTGTTGAATACCGTGATGCAGCAGGCACAATCGGTACAGGGTCTGACGCCAAGTGTTGTTGCTTTTGAATTCGCAAACGCCAGCATCGATACGCTCGACAAGTTCTCCGGGCTTGAACCGGCTGACCCCGGCGATCGTAGCGGTGCAGAACTGACGAGCGTTAAGAGTGCAGCTTTGGAAGAGAACATTGTTGGGATCGGGGTCGAAGTTCGTGAGCATTCAGAAGGTCTGTTGGTTGTGAAGCCACTGCGAGGCGGCCCGGCGGCTGAAGTTGGCATCGAAACAGGCGACATCATTCTGAGTATCAACAACCAGAACATTGGCGGAATGAAGATGGCCAGCAGTGTCGACCTGATGAAGGGCACCAACGGCAGTCAGATGAGAATGCGGATCTATCGTGACGGAAAAGGTGAACGCGACTTTGCCTTAACACGACGGTCGATCCGAGTCTGGACGGTCAACGATACGAAGATTTTGCCAGGCACCGATGTCGGTTACTTCAGCCTCAGTCGTTTTTCACAGAACTCAACGGCCGAAGTGGATCAGGCTTTGAATGAACTTTACAACAAGGGAATGAAGTCTCTGGTTCTTGACCTGCGAGGCAATCCTGGCGGACTTCTGACAACGTGTGTTGAAATTAGCGATCGCTTCCTGGCTTGTGGAACGATCGTGTCAACCAAGGGGCGACAGAGCGGAGACAACATGGTTGAACGTGCTACGTACAACCGAACATGGAGTGTGCCTTTGGTGGTGCTGGTTGATGGCGACAGTGCTTCAGCGAGTGAAATCTTCGCAGCTGCAATTCAGGAAAACGATCGAGGAGTGGTGGTGGGAACTCGCAGCTATGGCAAGGGTTCAGTGCAGACACATTTCCCGCTGAGTGCTATCGGCGGCGACCTGCGACTGACGACTGCCTTGTTCTATTCGCCGAAGGGTCGCAAGATGTCTGGCGAAGGAGTTACACCTGATGTCGAAGTCAATGATAAGGATGGAGTTGTAAATGGTGACGAAGTGCTGACCGAAGCTCTGCGAGTCGCTCGCAGCCGAACGTTGGCCGATATGGCAGCTGCATCGGGCAAGTGCAAGACATCAACACCAACGGCCGGACGAAGTTCTTCTCTGAGCAACATAATGGATCCAGGTCACTCGGCGATCACGATTCGCTGAGACACGCTGACCTGAATTCAATCGGCAAGTCTGGACCACGATGGTTCAGCGGTCGATTGGCTTAAATCCACAACACAACTCAGAAGGAACCTGATCGTGCGGCAAAATCAATCAGCACTAAAAACCTAAAACCGGCTGACTGAAGAGAACTTTGGTCATCCGGTTTTGTGCTTTTGGGGGTTGTAGAGCTAATTCACGGTAGCACGCCGAACGTCAGACTCGTTGAATGTTCGGCCGAACGAAAGACACGGTGCGTCGCTTTCTGAAAGTCATCGGGCTTGGCGAAATAGATATTGGGCACGAATGTCTGAGGGTTTCTATCCACCAGAGGAAACCACGTGCTTTGAATCTGAACCATCAGTCGATGGCCTTTCTGAAATCGATGAAGCACATCCAGAAGTTCCAGGTGGACCTGCGTGGGCTGGCCCGGAGTGAACGCTTCTGGTCTTGCGTAGTCGTTTCGAAATCGACCGCGGATCACTTCGCTGCGAAGCAGCATCTGGTAACCAGCCAGTGGCGTTGTGTCGGGTCCGTCGGGGCGTACGTCGATCAGTTTTACGATCCAGTCGGCATCTGTTCCGGTCGTGGACGCCCACAAATCAGCTGCGATCGGTCCCGCGATGACGGTGTCTTCTGTAAAGGCCTCAGTCTGATAGGTCAGCACATCGGGTCGTCGTGAAGCGAACCGCTGATCATCGACCATGTACTCAATTGTCATGCGCGGTGTGATGGTTTCGCTGTAGGGGACCGGCTTGTTGGGATCACTTACGAACTCGTCAAAACCGCTGCCGGATTCTTTTTGAGTTGGCTGACTAAAGCTCAGAATACCTTTCTCGTTCAGGAAGAGTTGTTTGGATTCAGCGTTCTTCGGCGGCCATTGATCGAACGTACGCCAAACGTTTGAGCCTGTTTCAAAGACTGTCGCCTCAGCCGGAGCAGCAACCTTTGCGTCCTTGAGGTATTTTTCGAAGAACGGCAGTTCGATCTCCGCACGATAGAAGGCTGAGGTTTTGGAACCGAACGAAACGTTACCGAGCTTATCGCCATCGACGGACGACCAGCCGCCGTGGTGCCACGGACCGACAACCAGCACGCTGGTCACATCCGGATTTTGCTTCTCAATTGATTGGTACGTTTTGAATGATCCATAAAGGTCTTCCGCATCGTACCAGCCTGTCACGGTCATCACGGCGGGCGCAACTTTCTTCAGATGAGGAATCAACGCACGCTTCTGCCAGAACTCATCCCGATTCGGATGCTGCATCATGTCCTGCCAGAACGGGATCGTGCCTTTCAGATAAAGCTTATCGATGTTTTCGACGGACCCCGCTTCCAGAAACATTTTGTAGCCGTCAGTCATCGGATAGACGTAGGCCTTTGCGGGTTCGGTTGTCGGTGCTACTCGTTCTGCAGCATTGGCACTCAGCCATTTGAAGGCGTGAGCCAGAAAGAACGATCCGTGATGCAGGAAGTCGTCAAAGTACCAGTCGCCAACCGGAGCCTGTGGCGAAACCGCCTTCAAGGCCGGATGAGCGTCAATCATGCCCGCCGCCGCGTAGA
>JANOZG010000046.1:0-9665 GCA_031429275.1 Planctomycetota bacterium | reverse complement strand
CAGCTCTGGACGTCGTTGACGGCATTGTCAAACTCTGAAGTCCTGGCGATCACCGCAGACAATGATTTTGTTAAGGTTGCCTACCAGGCAACTCCCAAACCACGTCTGACCGAAATCAGTGTGACGAAGGTGCCGTACAGCATCAACGTTGCTCCCGCAGCGGCCAACGGATTTCTGCTGGCCGCAACATCGGAAGGCAAACTTCTGCTGATGAAGTCATCGACTTTTGAAGTCATTGCTGAGGCAGATCTCGGCGGCATCGCCAGCGCGTCGCCAATGGTGTCGGGAGAGCATGTGTTTGTCGAAGTTGCCAATCAGGAAGTCAAAGTTTTTCATCTCGACAATGCTTTCGCACAAACAGCTTCGATCGATCTGCATGGGTCCAGACTTGCTGGTTCTCCACTTGCACTCGCGGATGGTGGATTCATTGCAGGACGCAGTGATGGACTACTTTTTCGTCTCGATGCAAATGGTGCAGCGACCGAGGTGACTCGGCAACTGGGACAGGCATTGCAATATGGACCGACACGGATTAACGAACAAGTTCTTGTCGTTGGACTCGACGGCAGTCTCTACATTATCGACCCAGGGCTGACCGAATAATCGCACATCGTGCAGTTCCAATCGTCAAGTTCCAGTATCTATCGATTGTGGCAGTGAAATTTGATCGGATAACAACGTGGCTCAGGAAGACGAAGAATACGACGACGAAGACTTTGAGGATGCGTCCGACGACGTGGCCGACAAGCGGGATGCTGCCAGCGCCAGTCAGACCAGTTCCCGCAATCGTCCCGCGCAGCCGGTGGGTCGTGGAAAGAGTGGTACACAGCGACTCAATCAATCGAAGAAAAGTGGTTCTGCATTTTTGCTGGTGATTGGCGGTGTCGTTCTTGGAGTGTTGATTCTTGGTGGCATCTTCTGGGCGATCAATGCCGGCAAAAGCGAAGAGTTGCTGTTGAACAATGCAATGGCTGCACTGGATAAGAAAGAGTACGACGATGCCGAGGGGCGATTTCTGAGCTTTATCGAGAGTTATCGCAAGTCTCCTTCAGCGCCTGTGGCACGAATCGGACTGCACCGTACCCGAGTTGAAAAGAACATCATGCCGGAGTTTCCGGATGTGATCAAGGGGCTCGAAGAGCTGAATCAGATGTTGAGCGAGTGTCGCGAACTACCCGGATTCGGCGAGAGTAAGGTCCACATTCGTCGTTACGCCGACCGTTTAACATTCGCCGCTGCGCGAGTGGCCGAAGTAACACAGGATCAGAATGCGCTGGACGTCAGTACGACTGCGATGGAAATCATGCAAAAGTACGTTGGCGAAGACGGTTTGGAACCCGCGCGAATGAAGGAACTGCAGCAGGCTCAGCGCCTTGCATCAGCCGCGATCGCAAAGAAATCAGAATACCTGTCACAGATTGCTGAGGCTCGCAGTTTGCTTCAGGCAGGCAAGACGATCGATGCAATTAATGTGCGAGACCGATTGCTGGACGCATACCCAGGGTTAAGCATTGACAAGGATCTTCAGGCTATTCAGCAGGAAATTCTGGACAAAGAAAAGGAGTTGGTTGTACGGAGTGAAGGCAGCAGCGCTGTGGCCAGTGAGGTCAGCTCTCCAGATTTAAAATCGCTGTCACTGACTTTCGAAACAGAATTGGGCTCGGGGGTTTCGTCGCGTGGAAAATCAGTGTTTGCAATCGGTATCGACTGTGTGTTCGCTCTGGATGCCGATACGGGCGAGCCAATCTGGAAGCGTCCGGTAGGCATGGATTCACCGTTTGCACCGATTGCTGTGAACGGAACGCAACTTGGCGTACTGGTATTCAATACGCTCCTGACTGAGCTGCAATTGTTGTCGCAAGAAGAAGGTCGATTGTTGTGGCGTCAGCCTCTCCAAAGTCGTCCCAATGCAGCACCGCTGGTCGTCTCTGAAAACATATTCATTACAACACAGATGAACGAGATGTTTCAAGTTGCGATTGCGGACGGCCGCGTACTTTCGCGTTTGAAGTTTACCCAGCCGATCATTGGTCCTCCCGCACTTTCCAGCGATGGCTCAAAGTTGGTGATCGCTGGTGATGAGACTCTCGTGTATTCACTGAATCTGAATCCTCTCAGTTGCGTAGCAGTTTCGGAGATTCCGCACAAAGCAGGCAGTGTGAGAGGTTCAATCGTGGCTGCCGGGCAATACTTTCTGATGTGCGACAATGTCACCATCGACAGCGCTCGGGTTCAGGCAATTTCGATCGACAGTGGCGGCGTCCTTAGTGTCGCGGCACAAGAGGCGATTGATGGGCAGGTTAACGATCCATGCCTGCTGAGTAGTGGCGAACTGTTTGTTCCATCGACTCCGCAGCGAGTCACGGCGTTTAGAGTGGCTGACACAACTGGACAGCCACCGCTGGTTCGTTTGTCCAGTAATCAGCTGGAAGACGGCATTCAGACTCGAATGTTTCTCCATGCGACCTCTGACAAAAAGTTGCTGCTGGCAGGACGCGACTTGAGAACATTTGCGAACAGCAGTGAAACGATGTCACTTGCCGCCAGTGTGTCGGCGAGGGGTATTCACCTGCGCCCGATCGTGAGTGTCGATGATTCCGTGTTCCTTACGATGCGTGATACTCAAGCGTCGTCGGTGTACTTCACGCGAGTCGAACCGGATTCGATGAAGGAAGCCTGGAAAACAGTGATCGGTTGTCGGCTAGTCGCTGCAGGCTCTTCTGTCGGCGACGATTCAGTACTGGCAGTCAGCGATTTCGGTGAAGCGTTTCACGTTTCACTGGCCGATGTTGCAAAAGGTGGATTTCAAAGTAAATCGTCCAGCCGCTTCGCGATGCCGGAGAAACTCAATTCGTATGTCGGTGGAGTCAGGTTGCACGATGGTCGATTGGCGGCTTGGTGCGGGGCGTCAGAACCTTCGATGTGGACATTCAGTCAAAGCGGTCAGTATGAGCGAAAATGGATTTTGCCGGACGCACCGCAACTGCCGCCCGTTGCATTGGAAAGCGGTGTGGTGTTCGCAATGCCCGGTCGATTGCATATGTCTGCAACAAAGGGTGAAATTCCAGCCGAAGATTACCGAGCGGCCCAGTCACAGAGTCAGCAGTATTCGTGGAAATCCCTGACCGTTCTGACCGCGTCGCAACTCCTGGCCGTCAATGCGAAGAACCAGTTTGTTCGCGTCGAATTTCGAGAAAAGCCGCAACCGCATCTGGCTGAACTAAGTATTACCAATGTGCCTCATCTGATCGAAGTGGCACCAGTCCTCTCGGGCGAGTTCTTGTTCCTTGCAACCAGCGAAGGAAAACTTGTCATGATGCAGGCGACGACACTGGAAGTGTTGTCTGAGACAAATCTCGGAATCGTCCCCAGTTCCGCTCCGAAAACTGCGGGAAACTTTGTATTTGTTGAATTAGCAAACAACGAGGTTAAAGTTTTCGATATCGCTGCCGGTCTACCACAGGCCGCGTCAATCCCGCTCGATGGTTGTGCACTGGCCGACACGCCGTTGCTGCTGCCGGACGACAGTTACCTGATCGCTCGCACTGACGGAGCAATCATCCGCATGACTGCCGAAGGGCAGATTTCGAACTCGGTCGTAAAACTTGGTCAGGCTATTCATCAAGGGCCGTTGGATATCAACGGCCAGATCATCGTGATCGCTGTCGATGGAAGTCTTTACCTGCTGGATCAGAATACCGGAAAGCAATGAACCAGGAAGCAGCGCCAATAATACACGCCACTCGCACCCGATCGACTCTTTCCATAATTGCACTTTTTGCTGCGATGTTGGTTGGGTGGCCGAGTTGCAGTCGCAGCCTCGTGGCGGATGAAAAAGTCGCAAAATCGGAACTGCCAAAACTAACCGATATGCAGTTGCCGACAGCCGATGAACTCCTGCGTGCCGACGACAGCATCGGCAAGGCTTTTGACTGGATTGTTCTGAAAGCTCCCACAGATGCAGAACGAACGGTCCTTGTTGTCAGCCCGCTTGAAACACGGCCGGATACGCTCAAGAACATGGCGGAAGCATATGCAAAAGTTGAGATATCAAAGCCGAAAACAGAAGAAGAACGAAACGAACGAACAGCCCGACTGAAGAGCCTGGGACAACTGAACGTACGGCTGCCTGGAAACGCCGTCACGCAGTACAGCTTGCCGATCAGTCAGGTCGATCACATTATCCTGTTTGAAGAATTGATGCTCAGTCGTGCGGATGAACTCATAAAAGAAGGCGACATCCGCAAGGCGTACGAATTGTTGCTTCGTGTCGAAAAGGAAATCCCTTCGTGGGAACTTTCAAAGCCACGATTTGAAAATCTTCTGCTGGTGGAATCCGGAATACGTGCAAAAGACGGTGATATTTACGCCGCATTGGCGCTACTGGATGAGCTTGCCGATCGAAACAAAAATAACCCCGAACTGCGACCTCGCTTTGGTGAAGTGGTGGCACCCATGATTCAGACGGCAGTGGCAGACGAAGAATTCCGCAAGGCCCGCTATCTGATCTCTCGAATTGAAAAAGTGTTTCCCGGCCACGAAACGGCGACAATGTGGCAGGATCAGATGCGCAATATGGCCGACAAATTGTTGACCGATGCAAGACAACTGTCCGAACAGCGCAAGTTTGCAGACGCTGCTGAGCTTGCCTTGAAGGCTGAATCGATACGGGCCTCATCCGGGAATGACCGCGCATTTGTTACGCAGGCAGTCGCACGGCATCAGATATTGCGTGTGGGCATTCATGATTCTGATTCGACAAAAATTGTCTTTCCATCGCTGAGGGAATCTGATGAACGCCAAGCTGAACTGACTGAAGTGGCGCTGTTCGAGCCAACCAATGCTGATGAACTCACTTACTTTCGTTCCAGCTTCTTCGAAATCTGGGACCCTGCGGACCTCGGTCGCGAAGTCGTATTTACATTGCGCGAGTCCAGACCTGCATGGCAGTCACAACCCCTGCTGACTGCCAATCAGATTGCGGATGGTTTGGGGCGGCGCATGGATCCGACAAATCCTCTGTTTAACTCTCGCCTTGCGTCCTTCGTGAATGAAGTTTCCGTGCGGTCTCCGGGCGAGATGAAAATTCGATTCTCGCGGGTTCCATTGAGTATTGAATCATTGCTGCGATTTTCCGTTGTCGCCGGACCGAAAATTTCGGTACAGGACAACTCGGTCCAGAACAGCCCTGACGCGACATTGACGTCTTCTTCAGCAGGACACAACGAAACCAGCCAAACGCCGGTACACGTCAACGACGCGACGCTGCTTTCAACTCGGTTTCTGCTGACTAAGGCCGATAGTGCTGAGAGATCGCTGGTTCGCGGGCAATCGGAACCAGATGGACTTGATCCCAGCAAGTATCATATTGCCGAAATTCATGAACGGCGGTTCTCGGATCGTAACGAAATGCTCAAGTCCGCAATCCGTGGAGAACTGGAATATCTTCCAAATTTGTTGCCCTGGGAGGTTGATGCATTTAAGGCATCACCTGCGTTTGAAGTGCGTCAATATGCTTTGCCAATTACGCATGTGATCACATTCAATCCGCTTTCCGACCGCATTACCAGTGCCCAAATGCGACGAGCACTCTCGTTAGCAGTCAATCGGGAAAGCATTCTCAAAAACGTCGTTCTGCGTGATCAGGCCATGCGTTATGGTCGGCCCTCCAGCGCGCCGTGGTATTTGGGAAGTTACGCAACCAACCCATTGGAAAAACCGCCGGAATTCAATCTGCGTCTGGCATACGCACTTCGCTACGCTGCAGAACGTCAGTTGCAACTGGTAGAAATTGACAAGCTGGAAGCGGAGGCAAAAGCGAAAGCCAAAGAGACTGGCGAAAAATTTGAGCGGGAAATTTTTCGAGCCAGCGCGAATGCGGACTACATCAAACTGCCGCGTCTGCGAATGGTGGTTGAACCCGAACCCACCGCCGCTGAAGCTGCAGCACGTATTGCAATCTACTGGCAGAAGATCGGCTTTGAAGTGGACCTGATTCCCGGAGATCAGCCCGGAGCGAAGCTCGCCGACGAAGATTGGGATCTGTGTTATCGCCGAATTCGCATGGAGGAACCGTTGCTTGAACTGTGGTCGCTGCTTACGAATGATTCATCATTCGATATGAATCGCATGAAATTGTTTCCCGACTGGATGCGACAGGAAATTGTCAATCTTGATTACTCCGCCAGCTTTACGGATGCACAGGATCGCCTGTTCACAATTCATCGCCACATGGCAGCCCAGGCATTCATTATTCCGCTGTGGGAAGTGGATGAATTTGCTGTCTGGAAAAAATCTACCGTCGGAATTCCAGAACGACCAATGTCTCCTTATCAAAATGTTGAACGCTGGATCGTGCGCCCATGAGAAAGCTGATTGTGGATTTCCTGTTGATTATGACGCTGATTTTTCACGTCTTCGGAGACCCCTGCGCTTTAGCGCAGGACAACACGACGCCACCGGCAGATTCGTCTACTGTCATTCCTCAGAAATCTGACGAGAAATCTGAAGTTGCAGCACCGCCAAAGGTCGTCATTCCCGTTGCAAGGGAGCCATACAGTGTCCTTGTGGAAGTGGGATTCAGCGGACCTGCGACTCAGCGACCTCAGCTTCGACGTGACTTAGTTGACGAAATACGCAAGTGTCTGGACCGCATGTACGGTGCTGCATGGAACGCTCAGGTTTTCGAAAGTAAGTGGCTGATTCCTGGCAGCCGCGACCGTCTGGACCGTCTATCGGCGGAAGAACTGCTGACGCGATATCCCGAATCCGCGGCTCAGAAAGTTTTCCTCGTGGCGATCGATGACGTCGGTGGCAGCTTTCAAACCAGTTGTCGCGAATTCGACACGCGAATTCAGGAGACCTCGACAGTGTTGGTCGAATACTCTGCCGATGAGCAAACTCTCGCTGGCATCGCGTGTCGGTTGGTTCGCGATTCATTCCGACCCGTGTTGCAGTTTACTAAGCCACCAGTTGCAGGCGACGAACTCGAATTTCTGCTTCAGGCGGGAGAACTTACCGTTCCCGATCCGACAGCCGCCTTCATCCGCGAAGGCGACGTGCTGCGTCCGTTTATTCGTCAGTTGGATCGCCGCAACCCGGATAAACCCAAGGCTCTCCGGCGACTCGATCTGTGCTACGTTCGCGTCACAGGATTTAATGACGAACTTCGTGCCGACGTTAGCTCCACGGATGATTCTGCTGTGAGCGTGAAAGACGTTCCGCGTGACACGTCTGCGGTCTACCACGACACTGGTCATGTTCGAGGCATTCTGATCTCTCACGGACCTGTTGCGTTCGGTCGTACGAGTCGCGGGATGCAGCAAATTGCGGTTCGTCAGCGTCCGGCCGCTACAAACAGCCGAGTCAAACTGGTGCTGCACACACGCCCCGATCAACCGTTAATTTGTTTCCGAGTGGACAAAGTTGCAAAGCTGCGCCATTCCGACGAAAACACGTCTCCAAGTGTTCGCGTACTGAGTGATCGGAATGGGGAAATTAAGATTGACGTTGATCCGGAGCATCCCACGCTCTGGCTGTATGTCTACAGCGGAAGTACGTTGTTGGCGCGGGTTCCCTATGCACCGGGGCTGATTCCTTTAGATACCATCAAACTTCCGGACGATGGTCTTCGACTGGGTGTTGAAGGTGAACTCTTTCTGTTTCGCGATGCACTCGTAGACACCGTTGCACAAAAGGCTGTGTTGATAAGTCTGGCAAAGAAGGCTTCGGAAGAAGGCAAGCCGGAAGAAGTGGACAGAATCGTCGGTCTGCTGGACGCTATGCCGGATGAAAAAGAGTTTCTCTCCAGACTGAACGCCATCAAGACGCCCGCCGCCGCAAAAGCCGATCAACAACACAATCCGACTCTGAAACGTAAGGTCGAACGATTATGCCAGTCGATGGAAAAATCTCTGACAGAATTCTACAGCGCAGATAATAAAATTGTCGAAGCAGAGGAACTCGAAAAACTCCGCGCGTATGCCGAACGAGTCAGCACAAAAACACCGTAATCCTGTTGGAGTACAGGCTTTAGCCTGCTGTTCTCTCCAGCGTGGCAAGCTAAAGCCTGTACTCGAATAACTGGTACACGAAGCAGGCTACACTCTGGAAGGAAAAGTCACATGGTTGATCATTCACGTCGCCATTTTCTATGCTCTGCTTCAGCAGGGATTTCGATTCTGTCGGGACGTCCGCTGATTGCAGGGTTGATGCCAGTCACTGATGACCAAATCAAGGCGGCCAGTGGTGTTGTCCAGTTGCGGCCAGAGATTGAGCCGCTGGTGCGACTGATTGAAGAGACGCCCCGCCAGCGGCTGATGGAGGAAATTGGCAGTCGGATTCGCAGAGGGCTCAGCTATCGCGAACTTCTTGCCGCTTTGCTGCTGGCGGGTGTTCGAAATGTCGAACCTCGCCCCGCAGTCGGTTTCAAATTCCATGCTGTGCTTGTTGTCAATTCAGCACATCTGGCAAGTCTGGCGTCGCTCGATGAAGATCGTTGGCTGCCGATTCTTTGGGCATTGGATGAATTCAAAAGGTCTCAGGCAGAGGATGTGAACGAAGGCAACTGGACGATGGCTCCGGTGGATGAAAATGGAATTCCATCGGCCAGTCAGGTTCGTGATTCCTTTCATCATTCCATGCAGCAGTGGGATGAAGCTCAGGCGGATGTCGCGGCCGCCGGGGTCGCACGGTATCTGGGTGCGGCAGAGTCATTGGAATTATTTGCGGCCTATGCGGCCCGTGATTTTCGCAGCATCGGACATAAGGCGATTTTCCTTGCCAATGCGTGGCGAACATTGCAGACGATCGGCTGGGAACATTCGGAGCCTGTGCTGCGATCACTGGCCTATGCGATGCTGAATCACAACGGCGAACCGAATCCCTCATCGAGCGATCTGGAACCCGACCGTGCGTGGAAGAAAAATCTGGAACTGGCGGCGAAGTTTCGAGACGGCTGGGAATCCGGTTTGCCGACACACGCGGCGACTGATGAACTCGTAAAGATCGTGCGATCCGGTTCCGCCGAAGATGCGGCGACTGGCGTCACAGAGATGATCAATCGTAATGTCTCACCGCAGACGATCTACGACGCGCTGCATCTGGCAGCTGGCGAATTACTCATGCGGCAGTCTGGCATTGTGTCGCTTCATGCGATGACGACAACCAACGCGCTGCGGTTTTTGTATGACAACGTGGCAACGCCGCAGACCCGCAAAATGCTGCTGCTTCAGAACGCCTCATTTCTGGTGCTGTTCCGCGAAGCCATGAAGGCGCGCGGGCAGGTAGGTGAAGCTGAGATCAATTCATTGCAGGCCGTGGAGACATCGGATTCAGTGACGGTCGATAACGTATTTGACAGCGTCGGAAAACAGCCATTCCAGGCTGCCGGACATGCCATGAATTTTCTGGCGCATAGCGGAGCCGAAAATCTGATGAATGCTGCTCGCCGATTGATCTTCCTGAAAGGCAACGACGCTCACGACTATAAATTCAGTACGGCCGCGATGGAGGACTACTATAAAGTCCGTCCCGAAGTCCGAAACCGCTTCCTTGCCGCCTGCACATACAGCCTCAAAGGCAGCAGCGCGCCGGATAACAAGCTGGTGGATCGCATTCGAGCGGCCCTGAGGTAAAAGAAGGCCGGACCAAACGCAACGCCATTC
>JANOZG010000045.1:0-7734 GCA_031429275.1 Planctomycetota bacterium | reverse complement strand
CTTCGGCGATTCGCGGAGGGCGGCCGCGAGTTCACCGATCTCTTCCATGAGCCACATAAACGTGCCTTCGACCCCGCGCGCTTCGTCCTTGCGGGAATACATGCGGTCGATCAGTTGCTGAAGTTCGTCAAGTGTCATTGGCCTAATTCTTTCACGATGTTGTCCGCCCCGTACACAACCTGCAACGCCTCACGAATGGCGCTGGAGTGTACTGATACCGAGCGAGCCTGTTTGTCTGTGTAAACATAGTTGCCCGACAACGACTGCACATTGCCGTCGAAGATCAGACCGACGAGTTCGCCTTCGCGATTGACAACCGGACTGCCCGAGTTGCCGCCAATGATGTCGGCTGTACTGACGAAATTGAACGGCGTTGTCTTGTTCAGCGTCGGTTCAGCTTTCTTCCACGATGGCGGCAGACTGTAATCGGCCTGACCCTGATGCCGTTTTTCATGTTCGAATGCTCCGCCGATGTTGGTCCATGCAGGGATCTGCTTGCCATCCTGCTCGTAACCCATGACCGGACCAAATGCCAATCGCAATGTGAAGGTCGCATCCGGATACGATGAAGTGCCGTCCACAGCAAACCGGGCTTCGGCGATCTTTGCATACGCCTGTTTATCCAGTTCATCCAGCTCATCGGTGATCTTACGAAGACGGCGAACTTCGGGATTCACGATCTTTGCCAGCTGAATCATCGGATCATCACTGTTGTTAATGGCCTCCATCCCGCCTGTACCAATTTTCCTGCGGTTTTCGACGCTCAACAGTTTTGAGCCGCTGACGAGTTCTGCGGCGCGGTCTGAAGGGCTCTTGCCAGCCAAAATCTGTTGGCAAAGAAGATCATCAAAGCCACGTTGTTCCAGCGTCTTTGAGATCGAATCGGCCATTAGCACCTGTTCCAGATCGGCATAAATCGGAGCTTCTGAATACAGTTGTTGCAGGAGCGAGTCGCGGCCAGCGTCGGCGAACTGCGGCAGTCGTTCTTCAGAAGGTTTCTGATCTTCCTCAGCCATCTGAACGAGTTGCAATGCAATTCCAAACAGATGCGAATTTACAGCCGAACCCTGCCCCAGCAATTCCGCGCGTTTGGCTGATGTTTCAGAAATCGTCTGCCATGCCGTAGCCAGCGACTTAAGTTTTGGATGTGCATTGATGGCCGCCAGCAACGCTTTCTCTGCAGCCGCCTTATCCGACAAAACCTGCGGGTCCTGCAAGCCTGCCAGCATTCCCAGCAGTGCCTTGCGAGAGTTTTGCACGCCAAACAAGTCATCTCGCGCGCGGCGCGTTTCCTCTGTGCCGCGAAGTCCGTACTGTTGCAGCAGAATCTCCTGACGTCGCAAGCGATTCAATGTATTCGGCAAGGCGGTATCACGTTGATATCGGATCGCATCCATCGTAAAGATGCGACTTGTGCGGCCAGGGTTGCCAGACACAAAGACGACGTCATTTTCCTTCGGCCCGTTTTCGGACCATTTCAGGAAGTGTTCGATCTTCGCCGGTTTGTCATTTTCGTAGACTCGAAAAATACAAGCATCCAGACAGTAGCGAGGATACTCAAAGTTATCTGCGTCACCACCGAAGAACGCGGCAGCGGTTTCCGGAGCCCACACCAATCGCACGTCGGTATATTTCTTGTACTGATACAGATGATACTTGCCACCGCCGTACAACGTCGTCACTGTGCTTTTGAGTCCGGTTTCATCAAGCGCTGCCTTTTCTATTCTTGCGATGATCGCTCGCCGAGCGGCAACTGCTTGTTCGGTGGTCATGCTATCAGTGACCGAACCCTTCACTTCCGCAGTGACGTCCTTGATGTTGACAAGCTGATTGAGTTCCAGATCCGGTGCCTTGAGTTCCTGATCGGTACTTTTCGCATGGAATCCCACATCCATAATGTTGCGTTCCGGCGTGGAGAGCTTGTACAGCGTATCTGAGCCGACGTGGTGATTCGTAAGCACGAGTCCTGTGCTGGAAATGAACGACGCTGATCCACCGACGTTGAATCGAACGCTGGATTTCATCAAGTGCTCGGCCCATTTTGCGGTAGGCTCAAAACCGTATCTTTCCTTAAGCTGTTTTGTGGGCAGATCATTGAACAGCCACATGCCTTCATCGGCCCTGATGTAGTTGGCAGGCAGCATGATGATTCCGGACAAAAGCGACAGACAAGCGAGTGATCGAAACATGAGATCGTTCCGTGCAATACAAGGCATAGGGAAACGAAGATCGATCGTGGGCGATCTCCAATATCCCGCACTCTATCGGACGAAACCCATTAAAGGAAAGTCAGCCGCCCGCATTGACTGAAGTAAAAGCCGCGACCTTAAACGTGGGATAAGCTTCCAGCTGTCATTTGGAATCGCCGGGCTTCCGTTTGCCGTCATCTGGCTTTGGATTCGGCGACACATGCTGTCGGATCGCCTTGAAGATTCGTGAAAACGACCGGCGACTCGTTGAATGCACTCTTTGTTCACGAGAATGTCGCAACAGGTCGGTCAGGAGCGCGTCGGCGGTGGCGTATCGATCAGCGGGATGCTTTTCCAGACAGTTCATAATGATCGTCTCCAGCCCGCGTGGAAAATCGCAGACGATGGTCCGAGGGCGGACGGGCCTTTCTTCCATAATGCACCGCATGAGTTCTTCGCGATTCGGATGATCGAACGCTGATCTTTGCAGACACAGTTCGTACAGCGTCGCGCCCATGGAATAGAGATCGCAACTGGCTGTTTGTTGTCCGAGTAGACGTTCAGGAGCCATGTATCGCAGCGTACCAGCCACGGCGCTGCTGGTAGGTTTTAAGCGGCGTTCTTCGATCGGCTGCGCGAGACCAAAGTCCGTGACCCAGACCCGCCCTTCCGCGTCCAGCAGCAGATTTCCCGGCTTGATGTCGTTGTGCAGAATACCGGCTGCATGGGCGGCCCGCAGCGCTTGCGTTGCCTGGACACCGATCTTAGTGAAGCTGTTCCAGGAACAGCTTGTGAGCTGGCGACGTTTCGGATTGTCAGCATCAGCTTCTGACGACGTCATTACGACAGGAATCACTGGCATCGCGCCTGAGAGTCGCTGAGATTCCTGCCGCTGGATTTCTTCTGCGTAAACCACACCTTCCGTTTTACGGAGCCCATTAATGACACGATCCAGTCCGATGCCGTTCACGAACTGCATGACGAAAAAGCAATACCCGTTTTCCTGACCATATCGAAACACGGGCACAATATTGGGATGCCGCAGCTGAGCCGTAGTCCTTGCTTCGTGCTCGAACCGCGCGACCCATTCGGGCACGATGGAGACTCGCCACGGCAGAATCTTCACTGCGACGTAATGTCCTGATTGCAGATCGCGAGCGTGAAATACGACACCCATGCCGCCGCGCCCGAGTTCGCTCATGAGTTCACAGTTGCCGATCCGGGTGAACGGAAATCGATCCGGCATGTTACGTCGGATCGACTGACCCTCTTTGGCAATCCGAGCATGTTCCAGCATGGCGAGCACAGGAAACACTTCTCGAATTCTTGCCGCATGCGGTGGAAATCGGCGAGCGTAGAGTTCGACGGATGGCAGCTTTCCTGTTCTTAATTCATCGACGAACTGCGACACCAGCAATTCAAAAGGTTCCCGCGAACGCAGAGCATGAGAATCATCATTCGTGGGCAATCCCAACAACTGAAATTCCGTATCGCCGTTGTCACCGGGAGCAGGCTCATTCATCATGGCTTCACGACAGAAACCGCTTCCCTCGCCGGTTTCTCTTCAGAATCAAAGCGGCGATAGATTGGTAAATGGCGATAGTAGACTTCCAGAGTCAACAGGCTTAGCGCTGTCTGATAGATGCGACCACCCGCGTCCTTGTGAGGATCCGTAGTATCCCAACTTCCGGCACCGGGGCCTTCTTTAACTTGAGTCTCGACGAGCTGATCTCGCATGCGAACATTCCATTTGTCCCACAGCTCGCCATCCCAGTGATGCATGACCTGAGTCGCATAATAGTTGAAGTAGATATCTTCGCGACTGGGACCAAGACCAGAAAGAAACTCGACGCCCTGTTTTAGCTGTGGCTTTTCACGCTTCCAGCCGAGATACATACGGCACAACAACCCAACGGCTGTCGTCGTGGCGCGGCCTTTTTGTGAATCCGTATAGCCATAATAGACGCCATCGTCTGCCTGCACTTTATTCAGAAACTTCCTTGCATCGCTGAACGAATCCGGAGCGACAGTTATACCACCCGCCTTCGCACTTTGAAGTGCCATCACCTGCCAGCCGACGACGGAAGTATCTCCCGGAACTTCACGCGGCTGATATCGCCAGCCGCCATCGCTGCCCTGAGCCTTTTCTATGAACCGTGCGGCTTCCAATGCAAGGCGACGCAACTCGCGATCTTTGGGCGCCAAAGCCGATGCTTCGCATAGACAAATCGTGGCAAGTCCCTGAACATACATTCCGGAATTGCCCTGATGTGCACCACGCATGTCCGCCGCGCCTTGCGCCCGAATGGCACTTTGAGCCAGCCAGGCCAGACCCATCTGCACAGTTTCCTGATACTTGCCGGGAGTCTCATGTGTATGACCACCACCCAACATACACAACAATGCCAGCGATGTGGCTCCGACGTCGGTTGTGTTCATTCTTCCCGGCGAACCCGCTTCACCGACATCGCCGAAGCTCCATGATCCATTCTTGCGTTGAATCTTCTGCAGCCACGTGAGTCCCAGATTGACGGATTTTTCGCTCTCGGCAGTCCCGCCGTATTTTTTTACTGCTGCCTGCCTGCCCGCAGCAGATCGTCCGCCGAAGTCACCTTTCAGCACCGGGATATCTCCCAGGTCGACAAGGTCCAACGGCATCCGCAACTCCGTGTCGTCCTGTGAATCGAATTGCTCGCGATGCAGTCCCTTGTCCAGTTCCGACACCATTTGTTTGACAGTACTGTCCAGCTCCAGATCCTTCATGCTCTCTGGCTGAACGACTTCGACAATTTCAACGGGTTCGTCCAGCTCTTCG
Source organism: Planctomycetota bacterium (assembly GCA_031429275.1). Taxonomy (GTDB): domain Bacteria; phylum Planctomycetota; class Planctomycetia; order Planctomycetales; family Planctomycetaceae; genus SXXK01. The sequence goes on along the minus strand of JANOZG010000045.1, from coordinate 2,730 downwards.
TCATTGACCTGACCGCTGATGATCGCAATCACACTATCGCGCGATTCCAATGGCAGCAACCAGATCGCCAGCAACAATGCGCCAACGAGGTGAACAAAAAAACTGACCGCGCCCGTGATGATTTCACGCTTGCGGCGTTTGATGCTGCCTGGCAGTGTCTCGCGGAAGAATCGCTTGCTGGCGATGGTGAATCGAACAACACTCATGGCCCATGCAGGAGGTTTCCGTCGTCGTTGAGTGGTCCGAGCACCGATCGTCTTGAGTATCGATTTGGTGGGACTGGAGACTCGCAATGTCACCTGTGGAGGCACTGTTTCAGCCGACGCGTCGTCCGCTGGCAGCGGTGTCGTTTGTGGTTGTTCGTGCTGTGATTCGCTGCCGTCCGTCATAGCTCGATTCTATACGGTTCGATCTCTTTACCAGCCTGTGTACAGCTGCCAACGCTCTTTGCGGTCAACTATAATAGGATAACGGCAGAACGGCGACAGGCTCGTCGCAGAATCCGGTTGAAACCCGTGTTTACGCCTTTTTCGGCCTTCCCGCAGGAAATAGCATCGAAGGAGTGGCTTTGAGTGCTCAGGGACCGCACAATCGGCATATTCCGCATAATCGGCGATCAATTCTTCTGAAGCTTCTGGTGCGACCCATGATTCCGCAGCAGTCCAATACCGAACAAACCACGTCCCGGCGTTCCCGCTGGACGCTGCTCCACGACGATTCAGTACGGCTGTTTGACGCCCGACGAACTGTGTTTGGTGCTTGTATTACTGCCGCACTCTTTCTGGCCGCGAATTTCTGGCTGTGAGAGCAAAAGTGAGCCGCAAAGCGCTAGCTGCGGGTAAGGAAGAGCCGGGGGAACAGGCGGACGGCACCGATGTCATTTCTACGAGCGGCCCGTGTCAATTGGCCAATACGCTTGGAGTGGTGCAGCAAGTACCGGGAAGCTGACGCATCCCGCTCGCCGGAACTATTTCGTTCCTGATTGGGTCGAGCTGGTTTTCGTTTGAGCCGACCATGCAGCGATTTCGGCGGCGATCGCCTGATCTGTCGCGGCAACGTTATTTCGGCTGAAGTCCCAATGCAGAAATTTGAAGCATGCCGCGATGCCGATACCCAAGAGTATTAACTGCCAGCCGCCACGATATCTGAAAAAGAGCCATGCAAAATCTAGGCAGCGTGGCCAGAATTCAAAGCGCGGTTTGCCATTTTTCAAAAGGCCATACCAGTCGTAGGAGGCCATGAAGCAGAGAATCACGAAGACCAAGGGTAACAACCAGACCGTAGGCATTATTCTGCCAGAAAGAAACACGGGTACGCTAAATAGAAATGCCAATGATGCGGCCATTGTGGCTATTCCCAGAGGGACGACAACTTCTGAAAAAGGAAATTCATCGCCGATAATCATAGACTTGCCTGGGTCATGCCAGTCGACCAGGCACACCATGGCAGCCATTGAAACACACGACAGGATCGCACATCCCAGCGACCAGGTCATTTTCTGCAGAACAACCTCGTGGGCAGTCAGACGCCCGCACCGTTCCTGCGGCAATTCAACTGGCGGATTGTAAGGATGGAATGTCATCATGCTTCACTCCTTGTTTGCAAAACGGGAACTACTCTTTGAGCCTGCGTTGTCCGGAAATTGTCTGAAAATCTTCTAAACGCTGAGGCCCACACCGCTATGTAGCCATCACGCTCCGCGTGATGAGCCCACATCGTAAAACGTCCATCAACCAACCATTGACCATTTACCTTCAGCCATTTGTAGAGTGATTGAGCGTGGCAAGCGGAATATTTTACCAAGCGGCCTTCTTGTGGGCTCATCACGGCGGAGCGAGATGGCTACATTTGGAATCCCAATCGCTCCGTAATCGAGTGCAATCAACCAACCGTTGCGGTATTATCTGCTCTCCCGAATTCTGCATGCTTCCAAACACGTGCAGTTTATACCTTTTCTCCCACAGGATTTTATCGATGTCACGATCCCGTCAAACCACGCGACGAAGTTTTCTCCATGGTGTTACCACTGCCGGAGCTGCTGCGATTTTTGCTCCTTCGATGAACAGGGCCTTCGGTTATACGTCGCCGAACGAACGTCCGGTATTTGCGACGATTGGCCTGCGAAATCAAGGCTGGACCATTACTGACAAGTCATTCAAATTCGCAGACTTCGCCGCATTGGCTGATGTTGATGCCAACGTCCTTGGCGCAAACGTTGAGAAAACCGAAAAGAAGCAAGGCAAGAAACCGGACGCTTACAAAGATTATCGCGAGATCCTCGATCGCAAAGATATCGACGCCGTGATGATCGCGACTCCTGATCATTGGCATACCAAGATCGCTGTCGAAGCAATGCTGGCGGGCAAAGACGTCTATTGCGAGAAGCCACTGACTCTGACGATTGCCGAAGGTAAGTTGATCGAGAAGATCGTCAAGCAAACCGGCCGAGTCTTCCAGGTCGGCACGATGCAGCGAACAGAATTGGATAACCGCTTCCTCCAAGCTGTGGCGATGGTCAAAGCCGGACGCATTGGCAAGGTGCAACGTGTCACCTGCGGCATCGACAGCATGGAAGCATCGCCCGTGATTCCCGTGGTTGGTGTTCCAGAAGGACTCGATTGGGAAATGTGGCTTGGCCCAGCGCCAAAAGTCGATTACCGAGCGCTTCCGCAACTTCGCGAAGGATACGGCGGCGGCGTGCCACTGTTCAGCAACTGTCACTACTCGTTC
>JANOZG010000044.1:0-7468 GCA_031429275.1 Planctomycetota bacterium | reverse complement strand
GCCGCACAAGACTGCGAGCGGCATCAAGCTGTAGTTGCAAACTCTTGACCTGCCATTTCTGGCGACGCAGCTCGACGCGCTGTGTCAGCCCATCAACGAGGCATACCTGCCAATCGGGTTTAAGTTCTGCGACGATTGGTTCCTCCGCTGGCTGGAGCACAGTCCCGTCATTCATGGGTAGTCCCACAAGTCGCCGCAATTCCGATTCCACTTGGTACAGCTGATTGAGTGATAGTTCTACGTTGGCCTTGGTCTCATAGAATCGATCCCGCGCCTGCGCTTCGCTCTTATAATCCCCTGCCTCCGCGATGTGCTCCTGCTCCAGCTGCCACAAAGTCTTGCTTGCGCTCTCATGGGCGGTGACGCTCGTGTCAAAGAGGCGGTATGCAAGATACAGATCCCAATACGAATTCTCGATGTCCCGCAACGCGGTTCGCACGGCGATTTCAAAGTCCGCGAGAGACAAATCCTGGTTGATACGGGCAATCGATACCCCTTGACTTACTCCGGCTATGGAACCGAATGCAGGGTTTGTCGGGCCAGCAACTCGTGTGAAATCCACACCACTGCCTGCAAGCAACGGCTGTGTGAACGTCGCTCCAAGAACGCCCGAGTAGGCTGACTGGTAGTAGCTCTGGGGACTGTTGGAAAACGCATTTGACCAGTTGCTATTAACTTCGACACTGCCTCCTGTCGCGAATGATTTTGACAGCCCGGTATTGAATATGCCAAGTTGCGTATCGATCGGTGCAAGGGCAGGCGTCGGGCCGAATGCGGGAGTATTCTGTCGATTCGTCCCACCATTAAACGTCAGGCTGGAATTCAATCGTGTGTCAAAGTCAGAGAGTGCCGCATCCAGACCTCGGCGTCCAAACAGAATGCCGGTTTCCTGAATCGCTGAATCGTAAACCGAAGCGACACCGGCAGGATTCGTCAAAACAGCCTTCGATCCGACTCCGCCGAGTGCGGTTGTTTCAATGATTTCATTATGAGAAAGTGCTGTCAGCATCATCTCATGCAATGTGATTTCACGAACCTCATCATCAACATTGCGCTGCAGACTACGCGGTTCACCACTGATCTGGACAGCATGAGCGGTGATGTTGTCGAGGGCCGCGTGCTCGATCGACGTGTTATGGTCCCGGTACGACGTAATCGGCTTGTCGCCATCCCAATATTGCAACTCGCCCGGCTGCTTCTTTCGATTCATCGAACAGCCAGAAAGCACCATCGAAGATGATATCGCGCCGACCAGAATAAGTTGATGAACTCGGGCAGTATGCAGGACCACCGACTTCTGGCACACAGCCTTTTGAACTTGCCGTCGTCCGAACAATCGGCGGACCGAACGCGATAAACCTGCGAACTGCTGCTGGATTCGGATTCTTAGGTAATCGTAGACGAATGATTTCATGTGACGTCCTTGTCCTCATGAATGGCCGCAAATCATTCCCAAGCTGAACAACTTCTGAAATTGCCCACGCAACGGAATTGATGGCTGTAAAACCGGAACATCCATGCCCCCTGATTTACAGCGTCACTGGCGAATCTCTGCATTCAGCAGTTTCGGCCAATGCGACAATTCAGCTACAGGATGTATCGTCGTCGCTTTCAGTACTGCATGAGGATGCATTACCAGGACCATATTCGGTATAGGCCATTCCCAGTCGCTTCTTCAGAAAGACGACCTCACCCGCATCGTTTCCCTCAACGGCATGACCGACAAATTGCAACAGGTACCCGCCGAAGAAACATCCAAGAGCCCACCACGGTGTCGAGGCGTTCAGAAGGGCAATCGGCGTACCTATAAACGTCAGCGGGACTCCAAACAAATGCAGCACCTGATTGATGCGATTTCGGTGTCGTGGCAAATAGTTTTTCAAGAATGCTTTAATCATGGCAGAACTGCTGTGGGGCAGGCATCTTGCCTGCCAGATTGGTCTAATAAAGCTGGATTGTAAGCGACATGGCAGGCACGATGCCTGCGCCACAATGAAATCAAAACGCCGCTAACGCATAACATTCCATACAGTTTACCCGACAGAATTTGATCACGGGACCATAGAAGCCCCTGAATCCGGTAAACCCATTGGAATCAGGCAGCTTTCCGCATACATTGGCAGGTAGCAGATTCGATTCAATTTACGATTCGCTACAATCTGCACAGTTTCACATCCGGCATCTTCCGTTACGGACTTTTGACTAATGACGACGACTGAAACATCATCCACCATATCAACAGTCACGACGACTGAAGTCGGCAGTTATTTTATTTCTAACTATCCGCCATTTTCACAGTGGAAGCATGATTACGTTCCCATTGCGATCGAAGCGTTGAATTCAGATCCGCAGCAGACGGCGAATACTCCGCTGGGCCTATACATCCACATTCCGTTTTGTCGCAAACGCTGCAAGTTTTGTTACTTTCGTGTCTACACAAATCAAAACGCTCAGGCAATCGAAAACTACGTGCAGGCGTTAATGCGGGAGTTTGAACTTATCAGCCAGCGTTCAGCGATTGGAAACCGTGAACTCAAATTCGTTTACTTCGGCGGCGGCACTCCGAGTTACCTGAGTTCCAAACAACTGCGCTCACTTCGTGACAGAATGAGCGAATTCATTTCCTGGGATCATGCTGAAGAAGTGACGTTCGAATGCGAACCAGGCACGTTGAATCTGGAGAAACTCGAAACACTTCGCGATATGGGCATCACTCGCGTTTCATTGGGTGTAGAAAACTTCGACGATGGCATTCTCGAAGAAAACGGCCGTGCACATTTGTCGCCGGAAATTATGCGAGCCTACGATTGGATTCAGCAGGTTGGATTCCCACAGGTCAACATCGACTTGATCGCCGGCATGATCGGAGAGACCGATGAAAACTGGCATCGCTGCGTCGAAAAAGCTGCTGCCATGCAACCAGATAACATCACGATGTATCAGATGGAGCTTCCGTTCAATACTGTGATCTCTAAAGAAATGCGAGAAACCGGTATCGCTTCACCGGTTGCGGACTGGCCTACGAAACGCCGCTGGGTCAGTGAAGCGATGGACCGGCTGCTCGCCGCCGGGTATCACGTTTCGAGTGGCAATGAAATGATCAAGAACCCGCAGACGGATCACTTCGTGTATCGCGATCATTTGTTTCGAGGCAGCGATTTGCTGGCGACGGGCGTGTCGAGCTTTGGACATTTCCAGGGCGTCCATTATCAGAATCTGGACGGTATTGAAGATTACATGGAAACCGTCAACCGCGGTGAACTACCAATCAATCGCGCGTTGAAACCGACGCCGCATCAAATGCTGATTCGCGAAATGGCGTTACTGATGAAGGAGGGAACGGTAGATCTTGGACGCATCAATAATAAATACCATGTTCGCGTTCAGGAAGAATTCGCCGTACCGTTTCGCAACCAGCAAGCGGCTGGATATCTGACGGTATCAGGCGATGAATTGAAGTTGACTCGCAAGGGCTTGTTGCAAGTCGACAGTTTACTGCCGGAATACTTCGAGCCGCAACACCGGGCCGTAAGATACACTTAGTCTGACATGCCAGTTTGACTAGCTGAAACAGGAGTTTCGGATTAGCATTCCACATCTGTCCCGTCACTCCAATTGACCTTGCAGCTATAAATTCTGACAACACCCGCAGCAGACCTGGGACTTAAGGCAATTCAATGGTTTCTCGACGTTTCATGCTGAATCCTTCCCGTACCGCCAAACAAGGCGCTCTGATCAATTCGGGAAAGGACACGGCCGAATATCAGGCAGTTGTCAATACTTTGACGATGGATGAAGCCGATATGAAGGAAATGGGGCTGCAATCGGGAGATTCCGTAATCGTCCGCACTGAATTTGGCGAAGCCATTTTTCAATGTGAACCAGGAAAATGCCCCTCAGGGCTTTTATTTGTACCCTATGGTCCGCCGACTTGTAAACTCATGGGAGGCAGCACTGACGGAACAGGCATGCCAACTTCAAAAGGCTGGGACGTGGATGTGGAACCTGTTCCAAAATAAATCCCAGGCGAGCGGTGCGGCGTCAGCCCACCGGTACTGGAACGAGGATCGAACCGCTGCAGTCTGGACACCAACTTAAGAGGACAAGATCAATGATTGACGACAAGAACGAATTGGCAGATTTCGTTTCAGACGAATCGCCACACTTCTCTGAGGACCAACCGCAGCAGGAATTTGCTGCATGGGAGGAAATCGACACAGGTCGCTTTATGCCTCGACGTGTGCGAGGCAGTAATCCCGGTCGAGCGCTTGGTTGAACGTTTCTCGTTCCTTCGTCCGGTTCGGACGAATCCGCAATCAAGCCACAGTGTGGTAATGACCAGTGCAGCAATGACTAATGATCTACCAGGGTTCGGCATAGACGACAAACAGGAATCCCAAACGATGGCTCTTAACATCATCGACAACGCCACGTGTACCTTTTGCGGTTGCGTGTGTGACGATATCCAACTCCATTCCGACGACACTCGCATTCATGAAGCCAAAAAAGCCTGTGTCCTTGGCAAGGCATGGTTTCTGAATCACACTGCTGACCATGACTATCCGGACGCACTCATTGATGGTCGCGAAGCAACAGTGGACGAAGCGGTCGAAGCCGCCGCTACATTTCTGCATGATGCCCATATGCCATTGATTTATGGACTGAGCAATACAACATGCGAAGCTCAGAAAGAAGCAGTCTCTCTTGCTGATCGATTAGGAGGGCTGCTCGACAGTCACACATCGCTTTGACACGGTCCCACAGAAATCGCCGCCCAGTTGGGTGGTAAAGTGACGTGTACTCTTGGCGAAGTAAAGAACCGAGCTGACTTCATTGTGTACTGGGGCGGAAATCCCGCTGAATGCCATCCAAGGCATTTCACCAAATACACACTGATGCAGAAAAGCAAATTCCTGCCACGCGGTCGAAAAGATCGCACGATGATTCTTGTCGATATCCGTGAAACGAAAAGCGGAGGTGCCGCTGACATCTTTCTGCAGATTCGTCCGGGCAAGGACTTTGAAGTCCTGACGATCCTGCGCGCGATTGTGAAAGGTCAACATGTCAATCCGGACCTGATCGCCGAAACAGGACTTACCCTCGAACAACTGACAAACTTTGTCGATCGAGCGAAGAAGGCAAAATTTGGCTGCATGTTCTTTGGCATGGGACTATCCATGACTCGCGGCAAGCATATGAATTCTGCAGCTCTGCTCACACTGGCCGCAGAACTCAACGCATTCACAAAATTCGTCGCGATGCCCATGCGAGGCCACGGGAACGTTACCGGCGCTGACGTCATCATGCGATGGCAAACGGGCTTTCCGTTTGGGATCACGTTCAATCGTGGATATCCGCGTTACAACCCCGGGGAGTTTTCGACAGTCGATGTTCTGGTACGTGGCGATGCTGATGCCGCTCTGATCCTTGGTGCCGACCCTGGCGCGACTATGCCGCAGCCAGCGATCGATCATCTGGCTCGAATTCCTACCATTGTGCTCGATCCCAAAGTGACGCATACAAGTCGATTGGCTCGAGTCCACATTACGACGGCCGTCGCGGGAATTAGTGCACCGGGTACGGCTTATCGTATGGACGAAATTCCGCTACCATTGAAGCCTGCGTTGAAATCCCCGTATCCTTCGGATCAGGAAGTCATGCGTCGCATAAACGAAGCCGTTGCCCGCAAGTCGCACTGGATTCCGGAAGGCGGCCCAATGACGGTCATGCAGTAGTTCTTTCCCTCGTAATTAATAGTAAACAGCGAGGCGATACTGTTTTCGCTTGATCAGTTTAAAGAATAACCCCCAAACAAGGCACGCCATGATTCGGATCACAGGCGGAAAGATTTACGACCCCGCCAACGGCATCAACGGTGAAGTCCGTGATTTATGTATTGAAGGCGGCAAGTTTGTGTCATCTGTGATAGGTGGTCGCACGATCGATGCGTCAGGAATGATCATTTTCCCCGGCGGCGTTGACGTACACACACACGTCGCGGGCGGTTCAATCAACTTCGCCCGCGCGATGACGCCCGAGGACCATCGACGAACAACGGCCTTTATTCGCACCCAGTCGCGACGATCCGGTTTGGGTGGTATGGCCCCGACAACGTTCGCCACCGGTTATCTTTACGCTGGCATGGGTTGGACGACCGTCAACGAAGCTGCGGTGCCAGTACTTTCCGCTCGGCACACGCACGAAGAACTGCACGACATTCCGATTCTCGACAAGAGCAGCTGTGTGCTCATGGCGAACAATGAAATCTTTCTGGACCTGTTGCAAGCCGGTGAATACGAACGCGCGAAAGACGTAGTTGCATGGCATGTCTGGGCCGCCAAAGCGTATGGTGTCAAGGCCGTCAATCCTGGCGGTGTTGCAGCATGGAAGTGGGGCAAGGACGCGAAGCAACTCACTGATCCGATTGAAGGCTACCACAGCATCACTCCGGGAACGATCATCGGCGGTCTTTCTCAAATTATTGATGAACTGGGACTGCCTCATCCCATGCATTTGCACTGCAATAATCTCGGTGCACCAGGCAACGTCTGGACCACACTTGAAACCATGAAGTTGCTGGAAGGACGACGAGCCCACATCGCGCATTTGCAGTATCATGCCTATGGCGGCGACGACTGGGATACGATGCGATCGGCTTCCGCCGAAGTTGCCGAATACTTTAACACTCACACGAACATGACAACTGATGCCGGAGCTGTACTGTTCGGCGACACCGTCACAATCACAGCAGACGGGCCGTGGCAGCATCTGCTTTATAAACTCACTGGTCGGAAGTGGGGCAATCTGGACGTTGAAAACGAAACCGGCTGCGGCATCGTTCCCTATACGTATCGCCCCAGCAACCTCGTCAATTCAATTCAATGGGCTGTTGGGCTGGAATTACTGCTGCTGATCAATGATCCGTGGCGAATTTTCCTGTCCACCGATCATCCGAACGGGGCCTGCTTCTGGCGTTATCCCGAGATTATCCAGTTGCTGATGAGCAACGATTTTCGACAGGATTGCATGAAAAAACTCAGCCCGATCGCCAGGACACGCATTACGCTGCCCGACATCGACCGCGAGTACACACTGTACGAGATCGCCACGATCACTTCCGCTGGTCCGGCACGAGCACTTGGTCTGTCATCCAAAGGCAGCCTTGGCATCGGAACTGATGCTGACATCGTGATCTATGAAGAAGAAAAAGACATTGCAAAGATGTTCAGCCATCCGCGTTATGTGCTGAAGGGCGGCGAGGTCGTTATTGAAGATGGCGATATTCGTGCGACTCCGGAAGGTCGCGAGTTTATCGTGAAGCCATCGTTCAATCCGGATATCGAGAGCTTCCTCAAACCAAAGTTTGAGGATGTGTATACGATGTCGTTTGAAAACTATCCTGTCGAACTTGACCGCATTGAGCATGCTGAGCTGCGTGATTGCATTGACGTCTGAAATTTGAAATTTG
>JANOZG010000043.1:0-2915 GCA_031429275.1 Planctomycetota bacterium | reverse complement strand
CCGACCGCATGAACGCGACTGTACGAGCAGCCCTGGCAGAGGCCTGCATGATCGCTGGCAACGACAAAGAGGCCAGGGAAGTTCTGGTGTCCGGGCTGCAGCAGAACGACGATCCTCTGCTCAGGAAAGCGCTGAGTGACTATGATTTGCTTGAGGTCAATCGTCGCATGGCTCAGTCTCCATTGAACCGTGACACCTGTGTCCCGGCTGTCATCCTGTCACTGGAACGCGATCCATCAAATATGATTGGCATCGAAATGCTGACGCGTCTGCACGCCATGGGAGCCATCATTTCGCGCGAGTCCCTGCCGACGACTCTCAGTTATTGGCAGCAGGCAGTCGATACCCGGCCCGACGATGATGCGGGGCAAATATATCTCTGCAGGCTGTTGTTTGCAGTCGGTGACCCTGCCACAGCTGCCGTCGTCATTCGACCTGTCGTTGCGCAGAAGCCGGAACTTCGTTTAACCCTTGCACGCCTGCTGATGGACAGTGGAGAGACCACTGAATCCACTGCCTTGCTGCAAACGCTCATCAACGAGTCTCGGATCAAGCTCGCAGAGAATGCCAAAGATGTTGCGGCCGCCGCCCAAATGGCGGACTCTCAATTGCTTTTGGGACTTTCGGACGATGCAAAATCATTGCTTGCGACTTTCGCCGAAGATCCCGCAACAAGTAACATCCCGGCAGACGCCGGACTTGCTGCGTTGTACGCAAGAGCCTGCATCCACTGCTATGACAAACTGACGAATCCGAAGGGTGATGTTCAGTACCTGCTGGCAGCCCCTGCTGGCAGCGCCGAATCTGAGGCTTTGCTGCAACTCCTGGCTGACGCAGTTCGCTGCGGTCCCACTGCGAATCAAGCCATTGATCGCATTGCAATCCTCAGTCTTTCGTCGCATCCTGCGGCGCAAGCCGCCGAAGCGATGGTCAAACAGCTTCGTCTGGAAGGAACACATGGGGCTCAGGCCCTCAACCAACTGGGCATGCACGCTCTGATCATGAATCGTTTCGATAAAGCCAGGCTCTGGCTCGAACAGGCAAATGCACAGACTCATGGACAAGATCCGATGGTGCTGAATAATCTCGCCACTGCAATCATTCGCGGCAGAGGCGATACGAATGACAGGGCCTTGCGGCTGGCTAACGAAACACTGGTCATATTGCCAAATCACCCTGATGTGCTGGCCACACGCGGTGAAATCTATATCGTCATGGAACGCTGGACGGATGCCATCGCCGACCTGACTGAATCCGTAAAACTTCGCAGGAACAGCGTCGAAGTGCATCGCCTCCTGGAGAAGGCTTACACAGGTCTCCCCGATCTCGAGATGGCAGAGAAACATCGGCAGTTTGCATCCGAGTTGGAACGCAGCGGTCCCATGTGCGTCAAGTCCTTCTAACACGATATTCAGGCAGTTGCTTTATGCCGACCATGCTGACATGATCTCCGTGTATGCTGATTGCATTTCACAAACCTTACGGCGTGCTTTCGCAGTTCACACCGGACGGCTCGCCCAATCGTCCGCTCGCCGAGTTTGGATTTCCGAATAATGTGTACCCTATCGGACGCTTGGATGCGGACTCTGAAGGTCTGTTGCTTCTGAGCGACGAACCGGCGTGGAACGCACGACTCCTCGAACCGCGTCATGCTCACGAGCGAGAGTACTGGGTGCAGGTCGAGCGGATTCCGGGTGTTGAAGACCTGGAGCAACTTGCCGCCGGGGTTCTGGTCCAGGGGAGTCAGGCCACCTGGTCACTGCGGAACTGCCGCCAGCCGCCGATGTGGATCCCGTTTCGGGCGTGTCCGGCGGCGTGGCCATGTCAGCCCGTTCGCGAGGAAAAAATATCCAACTGGCCCAGGCCGACCGACAAGTTGTCTTCAAGGGAGACTGCGCTCAATGTCATTCGGATTACGCAGAATCGCAGTTTGGCCACGACCTTTATCTCGGAGCATGTGCGATTTGCCACGACGCCGAACACCGGGCCAGCATGGTACCGGACCTGCGTGCAATGGGCGAGCCGCGGGATGCTGCGTATTGGCGGGCGTCCATTACCCACGGAATCGACGGAACACTCATGCCTGCGTTTGCAAAAGAGAAAGAAGGCATCCTGAGCGACGAGCAGATTGAATCACTCGTGAAGTTTCTCGTGGAAACTCCACTGGAACCGACGGAAAAATTGGCAGAGGGACGATAAGCCGGGTTCTGTCGAGGGCGTTCATTTTTTGCGTTTCCAAACTGTGACAGCCAATTGCGATTGAAGTCTTGCTCAAATGCTTGCGACCGACTCCGCTTTCGGTGAATCTTCTGACTTCAGCCCAGCAGTGCTTTTGTTCCCGAGACCAAGTTAATGACACAACCGCCATATGGACCTGTCCGCCGTTTCGTCGCTACACTTTTCTGCGTCATTGTCGCGTTTGCGACTGGAGCGATTCCAACTTTAAGTCAGGACAAATTTGGAACTCCGGGTTCCAGTGTGGATACATCATCAGCAACGAAGCGATTCCTGATTGTGCACTCCGACGACGCGGGCATGAGTCATTCGGTGAACCGAGCGACGATCGACGCTATGGAGAAAGGATTTGTGTCTTCGTGCAGTATTATGGTGCCGTGTCCGTGGTTTCCCGAATTCGCCGAATGGGCCAGTCAGCACCCGGAAAAGGATTTCGGAATTCACCTGACTCTGAATTCAGAATTCGACAAGTACCGCTGGGGACCTGTGGCCGGTCGCGACAAGGTCCCAACGCTCGTCGATAAAGACGGCTATCTGTATGGATCAAAAGAAGAAGTCATCGCACAGGCTCGCCCCGCCGAGGTGGAAATTGAACTTCGCGCGCAGATCGATCGCGCTCTTCAGGCCGGCATCAAACTCAGCCATCTCGACACGCACATGGGCACCGTCGTATCGACAGG
>JANOZG010000042.1:0-32985 GCA_031429275.1 Planctomycetota bacterium | reverse complement strand
CTGCCAGACGGAATCCGAGTGCTGACGGAGAAGATTCAAGGGAAAACAGGCGATGGAAACGCGGCTGGCGTACTTGCGATAGATATGGATACTACTGAAGTCGAAGAGCATCTGATGATCGGAGTACACTGCGATGTTGCCGACGATGTGCTGCGTGCGCAATTGAAACTTGGAGAAAGCGGACTGGTCGTTCGCGAGGTGGTTGAGAATTCACCAGCCGGGGAATCCAAAATTCAGAAAGGCGACATTGTATTCCAGGCCAATGGGAGCGGGTTGAATTCCGTCGAGCAACTGCAGGAGATTGTCCGCACCTCCGACGGGAAAGCGATTGAGTTTGGTTTGATTCGTGACGGTGACCGCATGGAACTGACAGTCACTCCAAAGAAAATGAAGGACGCACATTTCATTGACGTTGATATGAATGCTGATCTTCAGTTCTTTGAAGGGCAGGAGATCCCAAAGGAGGTGCTGGATGCTCTCAAAAAAGGGCAGACACGTGTTCAAGTGCGCAGTCTTCATCCTGGAATCTTGATTGATCACAAGTCGGCAAAGGAAGACATCCACAAACTGATCGAAGAAGTACGTCAGAAGGAGCGAGAGGAACGAGATCGGGCCACCAAACTGAGGGAACGTGCTCGCGAAGTGACCAGCGACTCGATTCCGAGCACAGAATCGATCAGCGGGAATGACACATCGCAAAGCATTGAGGATCTGCAAGCTCAAATGAAAGAGCTTAAACAACAGATGGCTGCTCTGCAGAAGACTCTTGAACAGTTGACGAAGTCCAAAGAGGATTGATTTCACAATCCCATCGTGATTATCGCTGCAGCCGACCAATTCACTGCGGTTTCAACGAAAGTTGGGACCGTTTTTTCGTTGGCGAATTTTGCAAAATGTACCATGGGCTATTCACAACTATCCGTGGCGGGGCAAATCGCAAAATGCAAACTTAAAAAGGCTCCCGCGAGCGTGCACGTGGTGAGGGTTTGACCAGCATCGACTTTGGTGAGAACTCCACAAGGGCGGCCGATGGGGTCGAGGTTTTAGACTCCAAGCTCGATAGTGACGTAGTAGCGAGCAACGGGTCTTGTACTTAACAAGCATCAGAATATCGGTCGTCGGGAGTTCGATGTCTTGAAAGCCAGTCTGCACAACGCCGTCATTCATGGACCGGCGTCTCCGAATCGACATGGCCATGCGGATTTTCGAAGTCATTTGCTGGGGCGAATCAATTACCTGGCACAATTCAATCCTGAACGAGCCAACAGATTGCAGGAGGAATTCCGCAGAATTCAGTGGCAGTGAACGTTGGGAAATATGCTACTTCGTCCGCAACATATCCGGCGTAACGACGCAGCGGAATCCTGTGTGAAATGCGCCTGTGTCTTCTTCGCCTTTCATGCGAGCACTCACGCGGTAGCCGACGCAATACTGGTCGCTGCACATAAATGAACCGCCGCGTTGCACTCGCTTAATAATCCCCGGTTCCTGTGGATCGTAGCTGGCCTCTGGGCCGGCAGGATTTTTGAGTGGGCTGACGGCGTAGTATTCAGGCTGATAATAGTCGGAACACCATTCCCAGACGTTGCCAGTGATGTCATGCAGACCAAAGTCGTTCGGAGGAAAACTCTTTACGGGTGCAGTGCGAGTGAAACCGTCTTCGCCCGTGTCTTTGATCGGGAACTCACCCTGCCAGATATTGTGCCGCCATTTTCCTTCTGGTTTCAATTCATTACCCCATGGATAAGTCACTCCGCCTTGTTTGCCTCGCGATGCAAATTCCCACTGAGCTTCGGTTGGCAGTTTTTTCCCCGCCCAGTCGCAGTACGCTTTCGCATCCAGCCAGCTGACATGGACAACTGGATGATCCAAGCGATCATCAATCGACGAATCCTCGCCTTCCGGATGCATCCAGTTTGCACCGGGCACATACTGCCACCAGCTATAGGCACCTTTTTGCTGATCGATCTCATTTCGACTGGAAAGCTGAAGACTGCAGATCGAACCGGGCTTATTCATTTCAGGCAGAATTTCGATTTTCGCCAGTTCTGAATCCGGCATGATACTCCGCAGTTCCGGCGGACGTTCAGCGGTTGTGAGGTAACCCGTGGCATCCACGAATTCTTTAAACTGTCGATTTGTCACTTCCGTGGTGTCGATCCAGAAACCATCCAGCTCTACAGCGTGTGGCGGAAATTCATCTGGTACGGTATTGAGTTCGCCCATCTCAAATTTGCCACCTGGCAACCACTGCATGTTGGCAACACGTGGATCGTTTGTTGGTGGCGATTGCTGATCGGCGATGACCGTTGTAGATGCAGTCGACTTCGAAGACTTTACTCCAGCCGGCTCGGCTTCGGCCCGCCGTGGAGGCACTTGAAGCTGATCATTGGAAACTTCTTTGATTGATCTTGTTTCACCGGTCTTCAAGACGACTGCAACCAGAACGACGCCTGCGACAAGAAGTGTGAGTGTGGCGGAGATAACTTTGAACATGAAACTGTGAACCGTTCGTAATTCAGCTGGCGATAGAGCACGGCTGCAGATTCTAACCGTTCTTGTACGGCGGCTCCAGCCATGGAACAATTCCCCCCTTCGGTACGAGCAGACTGGCTATAACATGTGCTTCTGCACGATTGGCAGCAATTGATCATGCAATAATCCGTTGGATGCGAGCAATGTCGTTTTCTTGATCGGCGGGGCCTGGCCATCACAGGTTGTGACAATTCCTCCAGCCTCTTCCACCAGCAACTGTCCTGCCGCAAAGTCCCATGGCGACAACTGATATTCAAAGAACGCTCCATACATTCCGCAAGCCACGTGGGCCAGATCCAGCGACGCCGTACCAAATCTCCGCACGCCATGAATCTGCTGCCTGAAACAATCGCCGACAGCAGCCAGAGTCGCTTCCATCATGGCGCCACGATCGTAAGCAAAGCCAATTCCCAGCAACACTTCGTTCAGGTTCTTTTGCGATCCGACATGAATCGGTTTTCCATTGTGCGTCGCACCGTGCCCGCGCCGAGCTACATACAAATCATCACGAATCGGATTCAGGATGACGCCACATTCCGCTTTGCCGTGATGCAGATAGGCGATCGATACGGCGAAGTGCGGGATGTGATGAGCGAAGTTGGTGGTACCATCCAGCGGATCGATCACCCAAAGATGTTCGGCGGTCACATCACCCGAGTTTTCTTCCTCACCCAGGATGGCATGATCGGGAAACGCTTCATGAATGACGGCTGCGATACGACGTTCAGAGGCCACGTCAGCATCGGTCACCATGTCTGATACGCCTTTCAGACGAACGGCAAACCCTTCATCGAAAAATCGTGAAAGAATCGTGGCCGCTTCTCGAGCTGCGCACATCGCGACGTCGAACGTATTGAGCATTTTGGCCTCATGAGCGGATCGGCGATTGCCATCGGTAACTGATGTACGAACTCTTGTGGGACAGGCTTCCATCCAACGCCGTGAACTCAACACAACACCGGAGTTTAATGGCCACAAAAAGCGCAAAAATTCACGAAAATGTATGCTGCGAGGACATCGCCTTTTTGTGACTTCTTGTGTTTTTCGTGGCTACCGACTAATTGTTCGCAGCGATGTCTGAAAGCCTGCACCACAATTCTGGCGGCTACTCAAAATCGTCTACGGAACCTGCGCAACTCCGGGCCTGACTGAAATCTCATTCAGCATTTTACGCAGATCAATTTTAACATACGGCATATCAGCTGCCGGCTTTTTGTGGCTGGCGTTTGCGACGTAGAGAACTCCGTCAGCCGGGACGAACAAGACGTTGTGCAGATTCGAACTCATGGCCACAGGACGGCTCATCAGCCATTGGCCGACTTCTGCATCAATCTGACCATGTTTCTCAGTCACACGGCGACGAAGTTCTTCCAGACGACTTCCTGCCGACAAGACCACTGTATCTGCAATCCCTTCTCCTAGTCTTTCGTGCGTCTGACCAGGTTTGATGAATTCGATGGATTCAGGTGTCGCGGCAACGCCCACTGCTTCGTTCGTCTTGCCGTCGGCGAAGACATAGTAGTATTCACATGTGCGAGGACTGTTGGTCCACAGATCCTGCACTTCCTGCAGCGTGTCACATTCTTCCATCGCGCGACGCATTAACGTCGCCATTGGAGCTCCGTCCCATTGTCCTTCGCCACGACCGCCCATTTCGCCAAGAGAAATGCCTTCTGCGTTCATCCCGCTGACGCTGCCGATGAAACCTGCATAGCCGACGTTCGCAAACGAAAACTGACCTTCCGCTCGGACAACAAACGTCGTCGCTGAATCCTGCAGACCGATCGTCGTCATGTAATCCAGCACTCGACCGTGATAAAGCTTTCCATCCTTTGTGGCTGTGCCAAAGACCGCAAAACCTGAGCAATGAAACAGTTCCGGGAACACGTTCAGGACCTGCACGATTTCTGGTTCCATGCCCAGCGACACTGCAAGCGCCTGAGTTTCCAGTTTGTGGCGTTCCGGGATATGCGGTGACAGTCGAGCATATGCGTCTTCCAGATCATGTCGGAACCAGCGTCCCGTTCGAACAGTGTTGGCAGTTCCAAAACTGTAGAGCACCGATTCAATACATCGTCGGGCTTCTTCCTTCAGCAGTTTTCCGTGAGCGGTCCCGATTTCTTCCGGAGTACCCCACAACGTCGCCACGCGCTGACCATCGATCCATGTCAAATGACCGTGTTCAGTTGATCGTGGAACCTGTGAAGGCTGTGTCAATTCGCGCCCAGGCTGCAGCACCTCCGTCGCGCGGCGCACTCCGAAGAGAAGTGTTCGTTCCAATTCTGCGCGAGGCAGTTCTGTGACTTTCATGCCGGGCCATTCTTCGGCCGAAGGCGCCTCACCTACTTTGGATTTTGTGTCCAGCGACACTGTGACATCCTTCGCGCTGACGATGATGCTTTGGTCTTTAGGACATGTCACCGTGGCATCGTCTGATTTCCAGCAGCCCTTGCTCGGATCATGAATAAAATTCGCGCTGGCCAGCAGACCTCGCAAAGTTGCTTCCATGTCGCCGGCTGCGAGCAAATTCAAACCGAAGGAAACAGTGCCCAGGCTGGATTGTTTTGAAATCAGCCGCTCGGCGATCGCCAAAGGTTTCAGACTTTCAGCTGCCGTGACAGGACCACGTCCGATGAAAACTGTTTTATGAATTGGTAACGCTATCGCTGTCACATCGGCTCGCCGACGAATTTCGATCGCGTACTCCGCATGAGTCAACGCAAAATCGAACGATTCATCATCGTATCGCAGCATGCAAATGTCGATGGACTGCGAACTGCCATCAATTGGCACGACAACTTGTCCGGAGATTTCGAACTGCGGAGTTTTACCGGACAACGCAGAGACCAGCGGCGTCAACGCACTGGCCAGATCTTTCGGCTGATCTGCGGCAGCAAGTTGCTGCACTGAACTCACCAGAAATAGAAACACAGGAACCAGAAGGAAACGCTTCGGAGTGTTACCGATTTGCATCACAGTGGACTCACAATCAGTGGTTCAGGAAATGGATTTCGGGCAAGAACCTAATCGTACCGATGTTTCACAGGATTTCATACGCAGGGTTAGCCGAAAGTTTTTTTATTAATCGGCGAGCGATTGGTGTCAACCCATCGGTAAAACCTCGACGCGACGGGACCTGTGAGTCCGGCGAGAATCGCAATGTACCAGCAAGCTGACGCGTGCCGCTCGCCGGAATGCAATACGATCTGCTATGCTCTGCCCCAGCAAAATGTTTCCTTTCTTCAGTCGCCAGCTCGGGCCTGTCGTTTCCCTATGTCGTTTCACTTCGAGCCAGTTTGGTCATGGATTTTGACGCTCATTGCCTGCGTGGCAATGCTGGCCGTTTTATGGCTGGGATATCCTCGACGAATTCGACACCTTTCCGCTGGCTGGCGAGGAATTCTGATCACATTGCGATTGGCAATTATTCTGGTTCTATGTCTGTTGCTGCTGCGCCCGTTTGTGGAATTCGAAAGTCATGATGAATCAGATGCCATTCTGTATGTTCTGACCGACGCCAGTCGCAGCATGCAAACGGAAGACATCGCTGGCGGCGGAACACGGCGACAGGCGCTCCTGAAGATTCTGGCCGCAGCTGAACCCGGATTGAAAGCCATCGGCGAAAAAGCCGAGATCCGCTTTCGCGACTTCTCAGACGTGCTGCAGTCGGTTCAAAATCCCGAAGGCAAGTCCGACGGTGCGATGACAGCAAACGGAAAAATTCTGGAGTTGCTGTCTGAGGAAATTGGCAAAGACCGTGTGCCAGCGGTGTTGTTTCTGGGTGATGGACGTCAGGCCGCTTCCGGCTCACTGGATGTTGATCCAGTACAGGTAGCACGACTGTTCGGTAAACTGCAACGACCGATCTACTCAGTCGGCTTCGGCAGCCCCGAGGCGTTATCTGCGTCACTTGACCTGGCTTTGGATGACCTTGACCTGTCGCGCGAAGTTTTTCAAGGCAATGTGTTGCCGATTCGAGTCAAGTTGCGAGCCAATGGCGCTCAGGGACAACCGGTGCGCGTACGCGTCTATCTGGAAGATCGTACGGGGAGGCTGGACGGCGAAAGTGGTGAGATGGTTGCCGTACCGGTCACGGAGGAGACTCGCCCGATCGTTATGCACACGCCAGAATCAGCCTCCGAAGAGACCATCATTCAGCTTCAGATCGCTCCGAAGCAGTTCGGTGATTTGAAACTTGCCGTTGTCGCAGACCCGTTGCCAGGCGAAGTGCGTACGCCGAACAATCGCGTGGAGACCATCATTCGCGTCGGCCGCGGAGGCATCCGCATCGCTTACTTTGACATCATCCGCCCGGAAACAAAGTGGCTGATGAAGATGAATGACAGTAGTCGCATCCAGGTGGATTATCATCCGATTCGTGCTCGGTTCTTTCGTGAACGCAACAAGACGCCAATTCCTGATCGGTTTTTCGTGGAAGGTGCTTACGACGGATTCGTCATCGGTGACGTTCCGGCAGATGCGTTCACTCCGAAGCAGATTCAGCAGATTGCGATTTGCTGTAATCGCGGTGCCGGTTTAATGATGACTGGCGGACGGGAAAATTTCGGACAGGGCGGTTATGGAAAGACGCTCCTTGCTCCGTTTTTTCCTATTGAGTTGCCTGCTGAAAATGTCCAGTTGACTGATCCTCAAAAAATGCTGCCGGCCCGTGAAGGACGTGGGCATTACATTTTGCAAATCGCTGCACCGGATCAAAACCGCAGTCGCTGGGATCAGCTGCCGCCATTGAGCGGAGGAAATCTGTTTGTGCTCAAACAGGCATCTTTAGCCCAAGTGCTGGCGGTTTCAGATTCCGGCCATCCACTGCTGGTCGGACAGATCATCGGAGCTGCGCGTGTCCTCGTATTCGCAGGTGATGAGACATGGCAAAACTGGTACATGGAAGGCTATCCGGAGGAGCATACTCGCTTCTGGCGGCAGTCGATTTTATGGCTCACTCATAAAGACGCCGACATGGATCAGCGTGTCTGGGTTGTGGCAAATCCTCGTGACCTGACGCCGGGGCAACCAACGGAAATCTCTTTTGGGGCTCGTGATGAACACGGACTTCCAAAGGATGATGCTGTCTTTGAGTTATCTGTCACGAACCCTGCGGGCAAGAGCATTTCGCTGACGCCAAGAGCCGGCGTTGGTATGAGTCTTGCCGATTTCACAGAAACGCTGGAAGCCGGAGACTATTGGGTTCGCGTCAAAGCCACGGAAGACGGACAACCGATTGCCGGCATCGCCACGACACGATTTCATGTCAATGCCCGTGACGCCGAACTTGATGATCCATCGTCTGATTTTTCGCTGCTGCGTGAAGTCTCACATTCCAGCGGTGGAGAGTTCTTCACACCGGATGCGTTTCTGGATCGCATCAATCAATGGGCGAAAGACGGCTTGCCCGGCGTAGCGCTGAAGCGTCAGGAACGGATGAGTCTTTGGGACAACTGGTTTGTGCTTCTGCTCCTGGTCGCGTTGATGACCAGTGAATGGGCGCTTCGCAAGAAACGCGGACTAGTCTAAAGTTCATCTGGCGGCGATCAGGATGCCCATGATTGCGGATTTGGCGAACGGCATGCGTCGGCTTGCCGGTACAATGCGATTCGCCGTGCGCTAAATGCTGGACGGAAATATTCCAAGCGACGATCATCGCTCAGTACCTGAGGGCGAATGCCACTCCGCTTGCCCAGGTTATTGCTGGTCGCGCGGACCAGAATCGCGCGACCGAGCAAAACTGGGCCATCGAATAAATCGTGCAGATTACGGACTCGCTGGTTCAAGAGCTTCAATACGTGCTTGCAGCGCGGCATTGGCTTTCTTGGCATCGTCCGCCGTGTTTTTGGCATCCAGCCCAATCACGACACCAGCGACTGCAGCAGCCAGTACAACCGCCATCGGCAGATTGAATGCACCGAACTGGCCACGCACGAGCTCAGCATCAGACACAACAGCAGGAACTGATGACGCTGTTGGAGGGGCGGAATCGGCATTCCACAACCGAACGGGTGTCGTACCGGCAGGCGTAACAATTGCATGCAACCCTGGACGCATTCCACTCACTGTGGCGAATCCGTCGTCATCGCTGACCACTGCTGCAACTTCTTTTCCACGGAACGTCACAGAGACCTGCTCACCGATCACAGGGTTTCCCTGCAGATCAACGATACGTGCCATCAAGACCCCTTCAGGCTGCAGCTTCACATCCTGCATCAGTGATTCGCGTTCTGGAGTCTCTTCAACGGTTGTTACCGTCGGGCGTTGTTCAGCGCTGAGCAGAGGTCCGTTCGCAACGACGGCGAGTGTAAGTGACCATGTGACGAATCGTGTGAATCGTGATTTGAGGAATGACATAGCGGGGGGTCCTTCGTACTTAGCAAGGAGGCGAATGAGAGAGTTGCAATCAGCAGACAGAGTCTCAGACTCCGCGTTGCGGATGCACAACAAATTCACAAAAGAGAGGAGCGAGACAGGGAGGGGGGAGGAGTGAACTAATTCCGCCAGAAGGCGGGAAACCGACAGCTTCGATTCTGGGCGAACCGACGCCGTCGGTTGAGCACCCTCATCGACTTGAATTCAAAGATAGTTGAAAGTGCATTTTCCTGAAATAGGAGTTTGCCCTTGAAAAAACGCTGGAATCAATCGTTTTTTGAAATTTACTAAACGGCCCTGGTGCCTCACCCTTATGAATCACCGCGAGATAGTCCCGCAAAGCGTCTCGACTGCCCTCTGACTCGTTGATCAGTAAACATGTCATAGCCCAGCTGTCGCGGTAGTCGTCTGCGTCCATGCTCTCTGCATTTGGTATGTTTTCCAATGCTTTCAATGACGGCGACCAGCCGACACGTGCTTTCCAGCGAGTCGTCTTTGTCCGGCTTGAATCGGATCTGGAAAATTCTGGCTCTTCCAGGTATTCGGCAAGCCCCTCATCGATCCAAAGCGGCAGAAATGGCAGGTGCTGATGCAGAATCGCATGAGTTACCTCGTGCCGGAGATCCGTAATGAGTGTGCGACTGCGGTATGCATAGACCTGATACACATCGCCATTTCGATAGAAAATCGCTTTTCGCTGCCTTGATTGAGGAATCGTGTTTGCCAGAAATCGCAGATAGCTGCCCTGATCGCGAAACAGAATGATCTGAATGGGCTTACCGTTCGGCTCAACGTCCAGCAATTCCCGCAATTCATGTGCGACATCGTTGACGTTTTGCCAAAGGTCTGGCATGCCCGGATCGAACTCAGCAAACACTTCCACCAAGCCATTTTTTTCTTCAACGACCCATCGCGACTGCTGAGCCTGTGCTGTCATCTGCAGGGCCAGCAGTATCAGGATTCGGAATGCTGAACACAGCATGACCGCCGACCATCCGTTGGGCATTCGCAAGTTTTGGGCTGAAAAATGCATACCCTGAATCGTCACGCATTCCGGAAATCTGGTCAACGGGAGTTTCGCAGGACGGCATTCCAAAGCCTGTGCGTGTCTGCGAGAATTCGGCTCCCGGCAAGATTTCATGTTCAGACACGTTCGTAAATCCAAGAGGACTGGACACCAGTCCCGTCGAACCATCTGGTTCCTGTTCTGTTCACACTTCGAGACAAGCAATGACGAATCCTGCTTCATCCCGTTTGTTTCTCGGCCTTGATCTCGGCGGCACGAATGTGAAAGCTGGTGTTGTCGATGACAACGGCACTGTGATTTCATCCTGCAGTGTCCCGACGGATGCAATCGACGGGCCTGAGGCCGGCGTTGACAATATCGCTGCTGCTGGCCGACAGGCGGTTAAGGCTGCAAAGATTTCGATGGAGAATATCGTCGCAGTTGGGCTAGCGACTCCGGGCACGATGGATATCCCCGGAGGCATGCTTCTGGACCCTCCGAACCTGCCAGGCTGGATCAACTTTCCGATTCGTGATCGCGTCGCCGCTAAACTTCAACGCCCGACAATTCTGCAGAATGACGCCAATGCGGCGGCTTACGGCGAATACTGGGCGGGCACAGCTAAGAACGCACGTAGTTTGTTGTTCTATACACTTGGCACGGGACTTGGCGGCGGCGTCATCGTGGATGATCACATCATAGAAGGTGAACATTCACACGGATCTGAACTTGGCCACGTCATCCTTGAAATGGACAACGGCCGCCTATGCACTTCAGGCCAATACGGCACGGCCGAAGCCTACGTCAGTGCGACAGCTCTGCTGAAACGGTTCCGTGAGGCATTGGAAAACGGTGCTGTAACCTCAGTTCGCAACCATCTTGAAAGCGGCAAAGAATTGACGCCCCGTCTGATCGCGGAAGAAGCCGAACATGGTGATCATCTGTCGGCCGAACTCATCATGGAGATGGCTCGATATCTTGGAGCCACGATTACCAGCGCCGTGCATGTCATTGATCCAGCCATGGTGCTGCTCGGCGGTGCTATGACATTTGGTCGTCATGAAACAGCGGTTGGTCGCGAATTTCTGCGCAGAGTTCATCAGGAATTTAGATCCCGGACATTCGCGACTCTCGCCGACAAAATCACCATCGATTACGCATCTCTCGGCGGTGACGCGGGCTTCATTGGCGCTGCTGGGTGTGCTCGGCGAGCTGTAGATCTGGGGCGTATCTCGTCCAGGACCGCATGACATCGAAGAAAAACCGGCCAAATTTGCCGAGTCCGTCAGGTCGATGCGCAAAAGCTGCGTCGAACAGACTCCGATCCTGCGAAACAACTATAATTCACAGGAATTCTGTGACAATAACTTCAGTTTGAGTCCCTCTTGAGGTTATGAAGCTCTTACACGCAGCTTCTCGTTTATTTGGAGTGCATTCATGGGGTTTCGACGCAGCCAGACGACCAACCGCAGATTTCGATCGTCACATACAGCGAACGCACCCAGCATCACGGCGATTCTCTCAGAAGCGCTCGAACCCCGGCAACTGATGAGTGCTACAAACAACTCCCTTATAAGCCAGAATATCAGCGTGTCAGCTTCGGTCTCGGATAGTGGTGGAGACGGGTTCATCCGCATTGAAGAAGTGCGGCAGGTCGGAAATGAAATCTACGTCCTGTCACGCATCCATCAGAATCAATACAGCGCTGCGAGCACAACTGAAGTTCGAGATAGCGTGACCGTGATGGCACCGAGTCTGCCGATCCGACATTTTCAGGTCGGCGGTTCAGCAGTAGCCAACGGCGATCCGAGCGTGACACAGGTGGAAAGCATTTCCGGGTTTCATCGACAGATTGCAGGACAGAATTCGCAGATCCTGTTCAGTAGGGTTGATCCGAACCTGATGGATTGGCGAGACAAGATTGAGTCACAGATCATTGAGCGTGCGGAAAAGGCTTACAAGGATCAGTTCGGCACGACTGCGAGCCACTATTGGTGGGATGTGCGTCCAATGGCCGGACGGGATTTCAGCTTATTCGCAGCCGACTCGACACCGGGAGCCGTGAGCTCTCTTCAGGTTTCGAACACGAACGTTCAGGTTCAAGGTGTCGATGAAGCGGACATTGTCGAAACAGACGGTGAGTTCATCTACACAATTTCGCAGAATGAGATTGTGATCATTCGCGCGGCCACGGCAACATCAGAGGCGGCCGTGGTGTCACGAATGCAGCTGACGGATAAGCCGGTCGCCATGTTTCTGCAGGGCAGCCGATTGACGGTGATTTCGAACAGAAACAACTATTTTCCGGTCTTTGGTCTCATAGCCGATTCGGTGATGCGTCCGTTCAGTTCCTCGACACAGCAAACAGTTGTTTCTGTGCTTGATATTGGTAACAAAGCTGCCCCTGCACTTGTGCAGGAGACCATTGTCGATGGGACGTATCAGGCCGCTCGCGCTGTCGGAGATCAGGTCTTTCTGGTGGTCAACAATAATGCAACGGCCTATGTTCCTGGATTGGGAATGATCTGGCAGCCGGGAACAAGTATGGTCGGTTCGCAGATGGCTTCGATTGACAGCAATTCGATCGCGGCCGGCGATGCTCTTTTAATCGCAGCGCCATCGCAGTATCGCTACCAAACCCGCCATGAATATCTGCAGTCAGTCGCAGACCTTGTGCACGGCACTCAGTTCAGTAACGGGCTTGCGCCACCATCCGTTTGGCGTAGAGCTGCAGAAGGCGAAACCGGTTTGCAATCGCTGGGGTGGCTTGACGGCGATGCGGATGAACTCCCGCTCGACGGCGGTCAATCAACCACTGTCCTGCAGTTTGACGCTCAGGAATCAAGTCCTGGTCCAGTGAGCAATCTCACCATGACGTCGCGCGGGTACGGTGGAGTGACGGTTTACTCGACTGAGAATTCCATGTACCTCGTCATGCAGGAATACGCTTTCAAGCAGGATTCCGCGACCTTCGCATTCACAAACGAGACCGGCTCACGAATTCACAAAATTGGCCTTACGGAAAATGGCCTTGTGGCGGAAGGAGAGGGCTTCGTCACAGGTCATGTGCATAACCAGTTTTCACTGGATGAGCACAACGGATTCCTTCGAATCGTCACGACTGATTCACCATGGTTTGCCAGTACGAACGAACTCTACGTTCTCGAAGATCAGGGCGACACCCTGAATGTCGTGGGCAGCATCGAAGGCATCGCGCCGACCGAACGAATCTACTCGTCACGATTTGATGGCGATCGAGGCTGGGTCGTCACGTTTCGACAGGTCGATCCGATTTTTTCATTCGACCTGAGTGATCCGCGAAACCCACGTATCACCGGCGAATTGAAGATTCCGGGGTTCTCGGACTACATGCAGTTGATTGACGAGAATCATTTGCTTGCCATTGGACGCAACGCCACATTGGAAGGTCGCGTTCAGGAAGTTCAAGTTTCATTGTTCAATATTTCCGACATGGCGAATCCCGTACTGCTCCATCGGTACTCGCTTGATTCAGATACCTACGGTTTCTCCGTGGCATCATCCGATCATCTGGCATTCAACTATATGCCAGCAATTAACACACTGGCCATTCCGTTTGGACAGTGGGCGCAGCAGCGAATTGTGCTGCTGAATATCGACGTCCAGGATGGCATCAACCAGATCGGCGTCGTTGGTGGCCCCGCGACGGATCCCAATGTCGTCCTCTGGCATGGATGGTGGGATCAATCGGACTCATTTCTTCGCAGCATTCAGATTGCCGATTCGCTTTATGCGATCTCGCAGAAGTCCGTTCATATTGTCCACCTGAGTGACCCCAACACGCTGGTTCAGCAGTTGACGCTGCAGGACACAACGGTCCGGTCGGCAGCGTTGGCGAGTCTGACACCGATGACGGCCGAAAAACTTTCGAACGCCGTTCGCGTTCGAAATCGACAAGAGCTATCGGGTGTTGCGACAGGACTGCAACTGCACTTCGATGATGTCCTTGCAGGTGTTTCACTGGACAACATCGCGGAATACGAATTCCGAATTCGAAATGCGGACAACACAGTTCTGATGACAGCCCGTTCCGAAACTCAGGATGTGATGCTGACGGACGCTCAGCAGCGGCAATTAGGGACGGGCAATTTCCTTTTGGAGGTACGAACCAGATCCAGTCGCTTGGCAAACGCTGTCTTTGGCCAATGGAGTGTACCGGAAACTTTCAATATCGCGGCGAGCGTGCCAAAGATCATGTCTTCGTCCACGTTGACGATGGGTGGTCGCAGGTTGCAGTGGTCACGAGTCAGTGATCGTGTGACGGAAGCGGTTCGGGCGATCCCGGAGAAATTGAACCGAGTGACCGGATACGATTTGCAAATTAATGATGTGAACACTGGCAAACGAATCCAGCTTGACCGAAATATTGACGCGACTCAGGTTGAATTGAATCTGCCTGCCGGACGGTACAAGGCGTGGCTCCGGGCGATTTACGAAACCGGCGCTCCGGGCAAGTGGACTGCTGCGGAATCATTCAGCATTCTCGGCGAGAAAGTCGTTGTCAACGATCTGACAACGACGACAAACCTCACTCCGACGATCTCCTGGCAACCGATGGCCAATGCCGTCACATTCCAGGTCGAGGTGACTCAGGCAAACGGTACTACGACTGTTTACTCCGCAGAGAATCTGAATTCTACGAGTCATAAACCTGGCATGAACCTGGCTCCAGGAACGTATTCCATTCGAGTACGCGGTCAGTTGTCGGCTGGCGTGGCGACGGAATGGAGTGATCCAAAGACGGTGATCATCGTCGGGCGTCCTGAAGTTGTCGTTGCCGACAGCGGATTTTCATGGAACGCAACCGGAGCGGCGCGCACGGAAGTCTGGATCAACACATCAGGTACCTCCAACCGTGTCTACCATTCGAAAACAACGACGGGAAATTCTGTCGCGAATGTCGTGAGCGATCTTGGACTAGCGAATGGGCCCGTTTACGACGTTTGGGTGCGCAACATTCTCCCCGATGGCAGCATGACTCCGTGGTCGGCAAAGTCCATTGTGAAGACGACCATCGCCGACAAAGTGCAGGTTCACTCGATGGCACCGCTGCCGGCAGGCGATGCTTTCACCGTGACGTGGGGCAGAGCTGAGGGAGCGAACAGCTATGAAATCTATGTGGCCAGAGACGGTAAGTTCGTCCTTCAGCAGGCAAACATTCGCGACACTCGCTTTACTCTGCCGGACGCAGCGATCGCTGGCAGCTACAACATTTGGGTTCTAGCCGTGGGGATTGGCGGCCTCAAATCAAGCTGGGGCAATCGCCTGAATGTCGTTGTTCAGCAAATGCCGTCAATTTCAATGTCCAACGCGGGGCTAATCTCCTGGACCTCGCCGCCAGAAACGTCTCAATTCGAACTCTGGATCAATGAAGTCGATGCGAGCGGGAATCGGATTACGTCTGCCCTCGTGCACCTTTCGAATCTGACGACGCGGACGTTTGATGTTTCTGAGTTCAGTGGCCGACATCTGAAAATCTGGGTCCGGGGTATTCAGAATATCAACGGAAATCTGAAACCTACACCGTGGTCCCTCAAATCTGTCACTGTTCCCGGTGTCGCAACGGCCTCTGGCTTCAGTTTCGCTCGCAGTTTTGAAACTGTGATCGACGACGTCCTGGCCGCGCTGTAGCTGCGAGCGTCACTGGCTGACGATGGATCGCTGGGGATCGCTGCGCACTGAGTGCAAATCCTGTTGGCGGAAGTGCGCCGCATTGAAAGTCGGATGGCACCGGGCATCGGATAGTTGATGTCCGACGTGCATTTCCGGCCAGCGTTGAAGACTTAGTGCACCGCGCGTGAAAATCGCCCAATATTCCCATATTAACATGGAATTCTGTTGTCTTCATGCGATGGAGTTGGGACGATCCGGAGACTTTTTCGCTGAAATAGCGATTCCGCACAGGATGGACGCCGCTTCCCCCAATTTTCAATCAAGGCCATTTTCCGATGAAAAGGTTTTCTCAGCTGTTTCGTTTCAACCCAAGTCCGCGTAACAGCCGCCGAAATCTTTGCGTTAATTCTCAGACGGCCTGTGAAGTCCTTGAAAATCGGGAATTGTTGTCGGCGGATCCTGTGATCGAGTGGAACAATGTGGCATTGGACGCGATTCGCGTTGAGAGAACGGCACCTCCAGTCGCCGCCCGCGCTCTTGCGATTATTCAAACGGCCGTTTTTGATTCAGTGAATTCCATTGGTCGGCAGTTTGCACCATTTATCGTGTCAGTCAATGCTGATCCGCGAGCGTCACAGCCGGCCGCAGTAGCCG
This sequence comes from Planctomycetota bacterium, assembly GCA_031429275.1. GTDB lineage: Bacteria > Planctomycetota > Planctomycetia > Planctomycetales > Planctomycetaceae > SXXK01. The sequence continues at coordinate 16,763 of JANOZG010000042.1, read as the reverse complement.
CTGCTGCTCATACGACGCTTGTCGCTCTTTTTCCTGCTCAGAAAGCCACATTCGACGCACAGTACACGGCATCACTTTCTTTGATTCCTGATGGTCGTTCGGAAACTGACGGCATCAATGTCGGCCAGATAATCGCCGGAAAGATACTCGCTGCCCGTGCGGATGATGGTTCAACGAAATCAGTAAATTTCGTTCCCGACCCTCGGCCCGGACACTGGGCTCCAACACCGCCAGCGTTCCTGAATTCGCTGTTGCCTCAATGGCCGCAAGTGAAGCCATGGCTCATGATCAATAACGCACAGTTTCGACCATCCGCTCCCCCGAGAATTAACAGCAGCTCCTACGCTGCCGATCTGAATATCGTGAAGGCAATCGGCTCAGCGACCAGCACGACGCGAACTGCGGCCCAGACAGATATCACTCAATTCTGGGCTGCAGGTCCGGGAACAGAAACTCCTCCTGGCACATGGAACGTGATCGCTCAAATTGCGGCAGCTCAGAGGAATAACACTCTCGCACAAAACGCTCGACTCTTCGCGATGCTGGACGCAACGCTCGCTGACGCTGCAATTGTCAGCTGGGAATCGAAGTATTTTTATGATGTGTGGCGTCCACTGACAGCTATTCGGCAAGCGGACACCGACAACAACCCGGCAACTGTCGCTGACCTCAACTGGACACCGCTTCTCGTTACGCCTCCGTTCCCCGCATACACTTCTGGTCATAGTACGTTCAGCGCAGCGGGAGCTGCAGTGCTGAAAGGATTCTTCGGATCGGATCAGATGAGCTTTGTTTTGCCCTCAAACGTTGCGGGTGTTTCAAACCGTTCGTTTACCAGTTTTTCACAAGCCGCTGCCGAAGCCGGGAGCAGCCGAATCTATGGAGGTATTCACTTCAACTTCGACAACGTCGCTGGACTGAAATCCGGAAAACAGCTTGGTGACTTCGCAGTTCGCACTTTCCTCAAGAACACTCTGGAAATTCCTGCAGCGAGTGTCTCGAATGGAGAACTGCTGATCTCGGGTACTTCGAAGAATGACAACATCGTGATTAGGCTGGCACACAATAAATACTCTGTCATGTCGAACGGACGGATCCTGGGCTACTTCCTGGCATCGAACGTCAATACGATTATCGTCAACGCCGGAGGTGGTCAGAATACAGTTCGCACAATTCGTGTGACGGTGCCGGTTCTGGTCTTTGGAAATTTTGCGCAGCCTTCGACAAACGCAGCCAGAACCTCTTCACCATCTCCCGGAGCCTCTCGTCTCGGCAACGCAGCTGCGTTGAAAGCTCTTGACAGCCTCTTTTCGAGCCCATTGCTGTAGAACAACGATAGCCGCACACCTGCTGATCGAGCGATCCATAGAGTCTTACTGCGAATCATGCGCGCACGGTGCTCGCATCTTTCGGGAAGCGAACCACGTGAGCGGCTGATGTCAGCGAGCCGGGAGGCTCCTTTGGGTCAAGGGCTGACAGTCCTTGTTAGTGATTCAGCAAGAATTCGCTGCTGTTCAACATCGCCCAAAAGACGTCAGCCATGGCGGACTTTGGGTCGCCCATTGTGCCGCCGTCGGCGATGAATTTCGAAAACGTCGCGAGTTCTGATTCCGCAGGGCGGCGACTGAACGCGGCCAGGAACAGTGTGTCGAGTTTTTCGTCATTCGTCATCAACGGGAAGTCAGCAATAGCCCGTAGTGCCTGACTGTTATCCAGTGTTGTCGCATCGTCGATGAACTCCCCGTTCATCATTGCGAGAGCCTGCAGGATCGTCGTTTCCTTCATCAGGGGTGATTCGTTTTCGTCACGGAACAATTCCAGAAATCGACCTCGGGGCGTATCGCCATCGATTACAAACGGGTTGTCCGTACGATACGGCTGATAGTATCCGACCGCCTCCGCAAGACTGTCAAAGAACTGCTCCGGCGTCAGACCACGCAAAGCCGCGCGGGCGAATTGATTTGGATCGGACTGGCTTTCGTGAGTCTGACGGCTGGTCGTCTGATACACGCGCGTTGCCGTGATCGTGCGAACTAGAAACTTCAGATCATAATTGTGAGCGACAAATTGTTTAGCCAACAGATTCAGAACTTCGGGATGTGAAGGTGGATTGTTGTCCGAAAAATCATCGACCGGCTGCACGATACCCTGACCCAGAAACTGAGCCCACAGACGGTTAACGGCCATCATGGCGAACCAGGGATTATCGTCTGCTGTGATCCAGTTCGCCAGAACTTCGCGTGGCTTTGGTTTGTCCTTCCAGTCCGGTTCTGCTCCCGTCAGAAATTTTGCGTTCACCACATTGCCAGTCGAAGGCACCTTGATCGTATGCGCATCGGCTTCTTCGCGCACATTCATCATCATCGCCGGGTTGTCAGGATCGGCATTGTCGGGTTGCTGGAATCCGGAATAGAACGCCGCCATGCTCCAGAACTGATCTCGTTTCCATTTGTCGAATGGGTGATCGTGGCATTGAGCACAATCCAGTCGCACACCAAGAAACGCCCGCGAAGTTCCCGTCGCAAGATTCTCCGGCTGCAGCTGGCGGACGATGAAAAAAGCACTCGGCGAATTTGCTGACTGCAGTAACCCCGGCTGATTATTTCCGAAGTCGATCTGCGTCGTGATCAGCTCTTTCACAATCTCATTGTACGGGGTATCTTGAGAAAATTGCTTCCACAGCCACGCTTCGAATCCCGGAACCAGCCCCCGTGTTCCGGGTTCATTGAACGCCTCTGGAATCAACGCGTTTCGCCAAATGATGGTGAAGTGCCGCACGAACGCCGGGCCGTCGAGAAGCTGTTCTACCAATTCGGTGCGTTTCGTTTCTGACTTGCTGGTGAGGAACTCACGGGTTTCAGAAGCCGCTGGAATCCGCCCCGCCAGATCCAGATACAGTCGCCGAACGAATTCTTCATCGGTTGCTGCCGATGCGGGTTCGACATGGTTGTTGTGCCACGCGGTTGAGAACAGTTGGTCTATTTCCGACGCCGTTTCAGAGACAGTTTTGGGGTGTACTCTCTCGGCACCGGCTTCCTGAGCCCATAGGCTGCCGTTTAGAACCAACCAAATCGCCACAAAGGAACTCGTTTTCATGCAATAGATCCAAGCGTTTATGAATTTTGGGCAATCCAGCGCTGTTCAGGCACTTCACCGCGATTTCATGCGGATATCATACCCACATTACTGCGGTTTCGCACCAGCAAGAAGTCATCCGACGTGCTGATTTGTCTGTTGAAGTTGATGGGTACAGCCGGATTTCGATTGTTTGAGTATTCTCATCCCCGGGCGATCGATATGAATTTGTCTTCTGATGTTCAGTACAATCGGCTCACCATGGCCATCACCGAACTCGATATCGGCGGTGCGGAGCAAGCGTTCGTCAAGATCGCAATCGGCCTGAAAGCTCGTGGCTGGAACGTGAACGTTATCAGCCTGCGCGATGCAGGAGCACTCGCAGAACCCCTGCTGAAGTCCGGCATCGCTGTCGAAGCGCTTCAATGCGGCGGTGCATTGGATTTCCGCGCGATCGGCCGAATGACACATGCTCTAAAGCAGAATTCACCATCTGTGTTGCTCACGTTTCTGCATCAGGCCAACATTGTCGGACGACTTGCAGCCAAGCGCGCGGGAGTCAAAACCGTTGTCTGTGGTGTGCGAGTTGCCGATCGACGCATTGGTGTGCGTGCCCCGGAAGCCATGACCAAACATTTGGCGACTCATTACGTGGCGGTCAGCAGATCAGTCGCCAGGACTCATCGCCATCTCTGCGGAATCGCCCCGCGACGAATCACAACGATTTACAATGGGGTGGACCTGGCGTCTATTGATGCGGCTGTTGCTTTGCCGCGTCCGGAAATCCGATGCAACCTTGATGATCAGGTTGTTCTGTCTGTCGGAAGGTTGACTCACCAAAAATCACCTTTGGATGTTATTCAGGCGTTCAACACATTGCGTGAACTCGATCCCATCGGGCATCAACATCGCAAGCTGGTATTTGTCGGCGATGGACCACTCAAGCCCGCGATGGACGATCTCATACGGACGCTGCAGCTTCAGGACAACGTGCATCTGCTCGGCTGGCGATCCGACGTCACTTCAATCATGAAATCTGCCACAGTGTTGGTATTGGCATCAAAGTGGGAAGGTTTGCCAAACGTGATCCTCGAAGCCCAGGCCTCTGGATTGCCAGTTGTGGCCTCAGCTGTCGACGGAAGCAAAGAAATCATCGAAGACACAAAAACCGGACGGCTGTTTCCACCCGGCGATACGCAGCAACTTGCCACTATCTTGCTGGAATTATTGGGATCGCAGCACAATTCGACGAGCCCGCAGCCACAATCGCTCGTCCGGCTGGCAGACCAAGCCCGCCAATATGCTGCCGGTTTTTCATGGGAAAAGTGTGTAGCTAAATACGACAGCCTGTTTCGCGAACTGCAATCCTCGCAATCTGAATCGACCTCCTCTTCCTGAGGGTAGATGAAGCGACGCTGATCCGTCAGAATGCGGCGAATTGCAAATCTGGCTTCATGATGGTTTTGAAGTCGGTTCGGTCTCAAGCAAGGTTCAATACGTTGACAACCGGGTCTCATTACACAGTACTTGCCCGCCGGTTCCGTCCTCAGGCGTTTGACGACGTTGTTGGTCAGGAACACGTCGCCCGCGCGCTGACGAACGCGATCAAAGCAGGCCGCGTCGCCCATGCGTACATGTTCACCGGAGCGAGAGGAGTCGGCAAGACTTCCACAGCGAGAATTCTGGCGAAGGCCTTGAACTGCCCGAATGCCAAAGACGGCGTACCGTGTAATCATTGCGAAATCTGTGATGGGATTTCCGCAGGCAATGACGTGGACGTGCTCGAAATTGACGGTGCATCCAATCGCGGGATTGATGATATTCGTTCGCTGCGAGCCAATGTCGGCGTGCGTTCGATGCGGACTCAGTACAAAGTCTACATCATCGACGAAGTTCACATGCTCACCAAAGAAGCCTTCAACGCATTGCTGAAGACGCTGGAAGAGCCGCCGCCGAATGTGAAGTTTGTCTTCTGCACAACGGAACCGAACAAAGTTCCCGATACGATCCTGTCTCGATGCCAGCGATTCGATTTTTCGAGCATTAACGATATTTCGATCGCCGATCGACTTCGCGAAATCGCAAACCTGGAAGGCTTCGAGGTTGCAGAAGATGCCCTTGAACTTGTCGCCCGCCGCGCTCGCGGATCAATGCGAGACAGCCAGTCGCTGTTTGATCAGTTATTGGCGTTCAGCGATGGAACTGTCTCCGCAGAAGATGTTCATCGCATGCTGGGAACTGCTGGCGATGAGCGACTTGTCGATCTGTTCAATGCGATTGTTGAACATCGGCCTGGCGAAGTGCTGGCTCAGCTGGATGCAGCCTTCGGGACCGGCGTCCAGCCAGGCGAACTTATGGATCAGGCGATCGGATACGTCCGCGATCTGATGGTGACTGTCAGCGGCGGAGCCACAGTACCGCTCTGCAGTGTCGCAACGCGTCATCGTGATATCCTGATGCAACAGGCGACTCGTCTGAGCATGCATTCCGTCATGGCGGCATTTCAGATTCTGTCGGATGGCAAGAATCAGATGTTTCGCAGCACGTTCGCTCGCACCGTGCTGGAAATGGCCATGGTGCAACTAAGCCTCCTGGAAAACCTCAGCGCGATTAGTGATTTGTTGTCAGGCCGATTGCCGACGCTGCCCGATCTGCCGGCCGGACAATCTGCGGTTACTGTGCCGTCGGCTGCGGCCGCAATAGCGGCACCGGCTGTCGAAAAAAAAAACGCTGAACCGCTGAAGGTTGTGGAGAAGACTCCGGTTGAAGAATCGTCGGAAGTCGATGATGATGCGGACGCTGAGACGGTAGAGGACGATGAGGCACGGAGGGCAGACGCCCAGCCGCTCGCCCAAGTCGAAACTGCTGCCGCCCCCGAAATTGAACTGACACAGGAAAACTGTCCAGCGTTATTTCAAAAACTGCTCAGCGCACTGGGACTCACAATTTCTGCTGGCCTGAAACAGGCGAGTGGCTTGCAGGTCGGCTCGGACAATCGACTTGAGATCCTGTTGGATTCATCCAGCGAGTTCGCGCGTAAAGCGCTCGATCAGGCCGAAAACAGAGCTCGCATCGAAGCAGAGATTCAACGTCTGACGGGGCGCACAGTCTCCGTTGCGCTGCGACTTACGGCTCCGCAAAAGCCAGTTGCACCGCCGGTTGCTTCGCAGCCAGACACGACCAATGCGAAAAATGCTTCAGGAAAGAATGGCAGCGCCGGTCCATCATCGAACGCCAAAAACACCAAAGCTGAAGCAGGGCCACCGCCCGCCGCGCCGCTCCGCAACCTGATGGGTGAAGTTGATCCGGGCAGCGATTTGTTCGTTCGCGAAGTGATCGAAGTTTTCAGCGCAACGGTCGTTAGAATCACAAATGCACCGGCTGTGCAATTGGTATCGTCGGAAAGCGAAGACGCTGAGGAATAGGCCGTAGCTCGACTCTCCAGAGTCGAGAGCTTTGGCCTGAAGAATCTCGACTCTGGAGAGTCAAGCTACGAAAAGGGAACCCAAATGTTTGGTGGATTGAAGAACATCGCAAATCTCATGCAGCAAGCTGGAGAAATCAAGGGCAAAGTTGCGGCAGCGAAAGAACGTGTCAGCAAACTTCGTGTCGAAGGCGCTGCCGGTCCGGATCTGGTGCGGATCGTCATGACGGGCGAAATGATGGTCTTGAGTGTTTCAATCGAACCGAATCTGATCGCATCTGGCGATCGTCAAATGATCGAGCAACTGGTCAACGCTGCTATGAACGATGTGCTTCACAAAGCCAAGACCGCTGCAGCCGCAGAAATGGCCGACATCGCAGAAGGCATGAATGTGCCCGGCTTGCAAGAAGCGATGGCGAAGATGGGAATGGGCTGAAGTCTGAGCGGGATGCAAACCACCGGTTCATGATTTAGGAAGGTTTAGTAGGACGGGTCTCCAGACCCGTCCAGACGTGTTCGCATTTTTAGATCAGGACGGGACTGGAGTCCCGTCCTACATCACCACTATGACCCAGCCAACTCAACAGTCGCGCGGAACCGTTGTACTTTTCGCGATGACGGTTTTCATCAGTGCGTTTCTGTTATTTCAGATTCAGCCGCTGATCAGCAAAGCGATTCTGCCGTGGTTTGGCGGCACGCCCAGTGTCTGGACAACATGCATGTTGTTCTTTCAAACTTTGCTCTGCGGCGGCTACACATATTCGCATTTGCTGACTGACAGATTGCCAACCCGCTGGCAGGCGATGCTGCATGTGACGTTGCTCGCCGTGACGCTGGCGTTTCTCAACATTCTGCCTTCGATTGCATGGAAGCCTGACGGTAATGAATCTCCAACGCTGCGGATCGCGTTGCTGCTGCTGTCAACAGTCGGATTGCCGTACTTCGTATTGTCTACAACCGGTCCACTGCTGTTGCGTTGGTACAGTTTGGTCGAACCCGGGACATCGCCGTATCGACTGTACGCACTCTCCAACGCAGGATCATTGCTGGCACTCCTGTCGTATCCGTTTCTGTTTGAGCCTTTGATGCGGCTTTCGATTCAGGCGAACAGTTGGTCGATTGGATTCTGCGTGTTTGCGGCGTTGTGTGTCGGGTGCGTCCTGCGATTGTGGAAACTGCCGCAAGGCGAACAATCACGTCCGGAAGCTGTGAAATCGACAGAACCGAAATCCCGGCGGATTCAATTCGGAACATATGTTGTCTGGTTTCTGCTGGCGATGGTTGCGTCCACAATGTTGCTTGCCGAAACAAACGAAGTCTGTCAGGACGTCGCCGTCATTCCGTTCTTATGGGTGATCCCGCTTTCGCTCTATCTGCTCTCATTCATTTTGTGTTTCGAAAGTGACCGCTGGTATCGCCGTCATTGGTACGCGCTGTCGACAGCCGTGCTGGTCCTCGCGATCTGTTGGCTGCAGAGTTTCGGGTCAAAAACGTTTCTGCCGATGCAGCTGGCGATCTACTTCGGTACGCTTTTCAGCATCTGCATGTTGTGTCATGGCGAACTCGCTCGCATGCGTCCAAGGGCAGAATCTCTCACTGCTTTTTATCTGACTCTGTCCGCTGGCGGGGCTGGAGGAGGCTTGTTTGTAGGGCTTCTGGCGCCGCTGATTTTTCCAGCCTTTTGGGAGCTTTCTCTGGGCCTGCTGGCAACCTGTGTCATTGCCGTGATCGTCTATGCGGATCATCGCGGCTGGACCACAGAAGACAAAAGGCCTCCGATCATCTGGGTTTGCCTGGCCATCGCTTTGTTTGTTGGAGTCGGCCTCGTGTTCTCCGCATCAGTCATGAGCTATACCGAATCCATTGCCATGCTCCGCAATTTCTATGGCGTGCTGGAAGTCGAAACAGATGAAATCGAAGACGCCGTCGTATTGCGTCATGGTCGCATCATGCACGGTATTCAGTTACGAGGAATTCCCAGTCTGCCGACGATGTATTACGGCTTCAACACTGGCGTTGGACGGTCCATCGAAGAGTTGCGAACTCGCAGGACGCCACTCAAAATCGGACTCGTGGGACTCGGTGCCGGCACCCTTGCAGCATACGGCAAAGACGGCGACACATTTCGCTTCTACGAGATCAACGAAAACGTGACTCGCCTGGCGAAGGAGCATTTTACATTTCTGAAGAACTGTCCGTCTCACATCGACATCATCCACGGCGATGCTCGGCTGGTGCTTGAGAACGAATCGCCTCAACATTTTGATCTGCTCGTGCTGGATGCTTTTTCAGGCGACGCTGTTCCAACACATCTGCTGACGCGCGAAGCCATGCAGGTGTATCTTCAGCATTTGCAGCAGGACGGTTTGATCGCCATCCATATTTCGAATCTGCACTTTGATCTGCGTCGAGTCACCGACGCTCTGGCGGCCGCGAGTGATCTTCATGCGACTACACTTGAAACAGCCCCCGTTATGGACAACAAAACGGGCACACAAAGTCTCATCGAACCGGGCAGTCGCTGGGTCTTGCTGGCCCGTGACGCAGAATTGCTCAATCAGCCTCGCTACAAACAAATCGAAGCGAAAGGTCCACTTCCGGCAGATCGCCACGTGCTATGGACGGACGACTTCAGCAATCTCATTGAGGTGCTGGATTGGTAGTAGAACGGGTTTTACAAATAAATCGATCATGCAGTTGAATACCAGTCACGACCGTTCGCGCCGGTTCTGACGATCCTGCAGTGGCAAACATTCGTGCGGTCGCGGACCACGTCCGTCACTGAGCGCGAAATGTGGTACGTTGAAGAGGAACGAATAAAACTTTCCCCAACCACACGGCAGAATTCATGATCCGAGTTCAGGGACTCTACAAAGAATTCGCCGATCCACGTGCTGGAGTCTTTCGCGCGCTGGACAACGTATCGTTTGAAGTCAAACCTGGTGAAATCTACGGATTGCTCGGTCCGAACGGAGCAGGGAAGACAACGTGCCTCCGAATTCTCAGCACCGTCTTGCGTCCAACGCGCGGGCTGGCGGAAGTTGATGGCATCAATGTCGCGCAGAATCCGGAAGGTGTCCGCGCTCGCATTGGCTTTATGTCGTGCAACACGGGAATCTACGACCGCATGACCGCTCGTGAGATGGTCGAATACTATGGTCGGCTGTACGGCATTCCTGAAGAAAAGCTGCAAACTCGCATTGATGAAATCTTCGACGTCCTGCAGATGCATGAGATTCGTGATCGTCTCGGCGGAAAAATGTCCACCGGCATGAAGCAAAAGGTCTCGATCGCGCGCACGATCGTTCACGATCCACCGGTGATCATCTTTGATGAGCCCACTTCAGGTCTGGATGTACTTGTCGCTCGCGCGGTTTTGAAGGCCGTAGCGGCGCTGCGTGATCAGGGTAAATGTATTATCTTTTCGACCCACATCATGCGTGAAGTGGAAAAGCTTTGCGATCGGATTGCCGTGATTCATTGTGGCAAGATTCTCGCAGAAGGCACTTTGCCCGAACTCGCGGATCGCTACAAGCAACCAGACGTAGAAGAACTATTCTTCGACCTTGTGCAGCGCCGCGAAGATGAAGTCGCGGAAGAACGCCGCATCGCGGCCGCTGAGGTGCAGACGTGAGCTGGAAAAACATTAAACTCATCTTCATGCGTGAATTGCGTGATCAACTGCGAGATCGGCGCACGCTGTTCATGATCACGATTCTGCCATTGTTCCTGTATCCCATGCTGGGTTTGGGCGTAGTGCAGATGTTGCTGACATTCAGCGAACAAAAGCGGATTGCCATCATTCTGAATGCCGACGATCTCCCGGATACTCCGTCGTTACTGGACGAAAACGGCATTCAGGCAGATTGGTACGACCAGGGAATAAAAGATACTTCAAGCCTGCGCATCCTCGCAGAACAAAATAGCAAAGAAGTTGCGGCAGAGAGTTCGTCTGATGACCCAGCTTCAACGAACAAAACAGCCAACGGTAAATTCGAACCTGCGGAAGCCCAGACCCCTCGTCGAGGCGAAAAGACGGATGCAGAATTGCTTCTGGCAGCCCACGGCCTTGCTGAACAAATTCAAGCACTGTCGAGTCTGGAAGAGAAACCGGAAGATGCGGCGAGAAGCAATGCTCGCTCTGCTCTTCAGGATTTGATCAGCGAACGGTTTGGGGAAAGTGGAATTCAGGTCCTGGTGATTGTGCCAAAGGGATACGGCAACGCCATGAAGTCCATGCAGGATCAAATCAAGGCTCGATCGGAAGGTTCCGAAACTGACGATACGCAAATCGCGAAGGTTCCGCCGATTGTTGTCGTCCGCAACAGCGCGGATGACAAATCGAATGTTGCATTTGGAAGAATCCAAAAAGCACTTGTGAATTGGGAAGACGCAGTCCGAAGACGCAGCTTCGAAAGTGCCTCGTTGCCGTTGGCACTGGAACACCCCGCACAACTCACGTTTATGGAGGTTGCCCGCGAGGAACAGGTTGCTGCCAGCGTATGGAGCAAAATGTTCCCCGCCTTGCTCGTCATCATGGCACTCACAGGCGCGTTTTATCCGGCAATCGATCTTGGTGCCGGCGAAAAAGAACGCGGCACAATGGAGACATTGTTGATCAGTCCGGCGAGCCGCATCGAATTGGTGATGGGCAAGTTCTTCACGATTATGCTGTTTAGTGTCGCCACCGCGATGCTGAACCTGACGAGCATGGGTCTCACCGGACAGCAGATGGCGTCTGGAATCGGACGAGGAATGACGAACACTGTGAGCCTGGAGTTTCCGGGATTCATGCCTTTGATGTGGATGGTAATTCTGCTGCTTCCACTGTCGGCATTGTTCAGTTCGCTGTGTCTCGCCCTTGCGACTTTCGCGCGATCAACAAAAGAAGGGCAGTATTACCTGACGCCGTTGCTGATGGTCATCATGGGGCTGACGATGTTCTGTCTGTCGCCGGCTGTTGAAATGACGCCGCTTTACAGCATGATTCCGGTTGTGAATGTCACGTTGCTGTTGAAAGGTCTGCTGCTCAACGCACCAGGTTCTGCCAGCTTGGTGGTGTATGCCGTACCGGTGCTGGTTTCGAGCATCGGCTATAGCGTCCTGGCGCTGTGGTGGGCGATTGAACTTTATAACAGTGAAGATGTACTCTTCCGCGAAGCAGAAAAATTCGACCTGCGACTTTGGTTCCGCCAGATGTTGCGAACGAAAGACGCTGTTCCCGCATTTCCGGAAGCCGTCTTTTGCTTCATCCTGATTCTGATGCTGCAATTCGTGGCGATGAAATATATGGGAACGGACTTGAGTGCTCCGGATCCTGGCAGCAGCATGATGCGACTGATCGTCGTGCAGCAACTCACGATGATTGCTTGTCCGGCCGTCTTTATGGGAATGCTGTTGACGACCAGTTTACGAGCCACTTTTCGTCTGCGGATGCCCTCGCTGACGGCGATGGCAATTGGCGTTTGTCTTGCTGTCATCGCGCATCCATTGAGCATGGAACTCAGTCGATTTCTGGTCGAATACAAGGTGTTTCCTGAGCTGCCCGAATCGGCGGGCCGCGTTATGGCGTTAATGAAAACCGGCGAGCGACCAACATGGTTATTGCTCATGGTCTTTGCCGTGACTCCAGCCATTTGCGAAGAACTGGCCTTTCGCGGGTTCATCCTTAGCGGTCTTGCACGCGGCGGGCGTCTGGCGATTGCCGTAGGTATTTCCAGCCTCATGTTCGGCATCATTCATATGATTCCGCAACAAGCTTTCAATGCCGCGTTATTGGGACTGGTTTTGGGACTACTTGCGATCTACAGCCGCAGTCTGTTTCCGGCGATAGCCTTCCATTTTTGTAATAATGCATTGGCAACTTTCTATCAGAAAGACGGCAGTTCGCTCAATAGATTCCAGACAGACGGTGTGTTTCTGTCGCGTTACGATGACGGACATCTGAGCTTTCAGGCGCCACTCTTGATTCTGTGCGGAATCGCCGGTGTACTGTTGATCGTTCATATGATCAAAGTGGTTTCGAAAGAGCAGAATCTTAAACGCCGTGGCTTGATCCCGGCTTACTCAGAAACTTCTGAAATCAACGGGTGAATCGTTGGAACTTTCTCCACAGCAGCTGCAATTGGCCTCCAATCGTCTTCATGGAGTAGCCCAACTTTGTCAATGTCGAAAGACTGCGATTGCTGCTGCCCGACAGATGATCCTGCACGGTGCAGAGCTGCCGTATGATGTCTTCAGGATCGTCACCCCTCAGATAGATCGAACACAGAGGGCTGGAACGCGAAACCTCCGTGCCTGACCGTGGACAATCGGCAATTTTAAGACTGTCGGCGGAATAAGCTCCAAACGACTTTGGTAGGCGAATTTCTTCACGAGCCCACAGAATCAGTCGTGCTGTCGCAGTCGATAACGGAACCAGCGAACGAATGGATCCGTCTTGAAGCATGCGCTTTGGCCGTGTCGCCTGCCATCCCAGCGCCGCCAGATGTTGATGAATGATCAGCCCCGGATGTCGTTGTTCGAACAGTTCGTGCGACGCTGTGATTCGAGGATTGACTTCCAGAATCCAGGCGTGACCATGTCGCAGGATGAAGTCGATTCCAAAGACGCCCTTCATTCCGGACTGCTCAACGATAACCCGTGCGGCTTCCGTAACTTGTCGCATCACCGCCTCGCCCGGATCAACCGGGCCAACGTTGCCACAGTACAAGAACCCTGATGCGCCGAGCGACGACCATCCGATCACTTGAAGCGACATTCCGAACAAACGCACTCCTGTGGCGTCTGAGCAGAACATCGCCGACATGGGTACACCGTCGATGTATTCCTGCAGATACGTCCCTGGCGACGATGCGGCCTTGTCTTGCGCATCTTCCGGCACGGGAATGCCGATTCCCATGCCTCCGGAACTGTGAAATGATTTTCTAAGCCAACAACAATCGACATCTGCACTCGCCGCGGTTGCCAAACGCGGAACGCCGATCGCAGCATTCTCCAGCCAACGGGAGATTTTCCATGGATCTCGAAGACACGCTACGATGGCGGGATCAGCACCGATGACTGGTCTGTGCCTTGCAATTTCTCGCAGCACGTCCGAGCAGTTTTCAAGCCCTCCGGCCCAGAGCACAGGAATTGAACTCCGGACGGACCGAATGAGCTTGGGAAGCTGATCGAAAGAATCAATCCGACCAACAAAGCGACCTCGCCCCGAACCCAGAATTTTCGTCAAATCTTCATCTTCAAAAAAGTCCACGCACAAGGGCCTGAAACCCGCTGCAATCGCAGATTCGGCAAGGCTGCGGACGCTCGCACCACACAGAAGCAGCGATCGAGCCGTTTTCCAGCCGGTTTGAGGTTCGAGTTTCCGCGAAGTTGGCGACATCTGAGGCCGGTGAGTTGAAGATAAACGGAAAACTCGCAATCCTGCTGCAAGATGAATATGCCGGAAGATGATGCTGCCTTTAATTGAAGTCAGTCATGTTCGGTATGTTCCATGTCTCAGGCGACCTTGTCCACTACACAGGCACCTTATTGCAGAAGCAGCAAGATGCTGCTTCCGCAGACAACTGAAAAGTGTGGTCCTGAAGATTGAGAGTTCTCTCAGAGAATTCACGTTCGAAAATTTGTCTGCGGTCGCTGTTTTTTTGATTCGGCTGTTTTTGCAAAGAAGGAAGTAAAGTATGTCAATGTTTGTAGGCGAAGCACTCTGCGGCGATGGCAATGAAGTTGCTCACATCGATTTGCTCATCGGTGATAAGAGCGGTCCTGTGGGTTCAGCATTTGCCCACGCTCTTGCGAACCAGAAGATGGGCCACAGCAACTTGCTGGCTGGCACACCAAACCTGTCTGTAAAGCCATCGACTGTGATGATCACAAAAGTGACCATCAAAGGCGCTCGCCAGGCAGTTCAGATGTTCGGCCCAGCCCAGAAGGCTGTTGCTGACGCCGTGACTGACAGTGTGAAGTCTGGCGTGATTCCAAAAGACCAGGCTGAAAAGCTGTGCATCGTTTGCGGTGTTTTCATTCACTGGGACGCTGCTGATGACAAGAAGATCTATCAGTACAACTACGAAGCTACAAAACTGTCAATTGAACGCGCCATGAAGAACGAGCCATCAGTTGATGAAGTAATCGCGAAACGCGATTCAGCCGCTCACCCGTTCTACGCGGGCTGAGTTGTTGACTTATTGAAATGAGTGCGATGGCACACAGAAGCCCGGCATTTCAGAAATGCCGGGCTTTTTTAACGCCAAGCTACGGCGCGTGTTCGCTTTGAAATTCGGTGATCACCGCTCGCGCGTTTCTGCCGTTTTCGTTCAGCCACCGTACCATCGCATCCGTCTGGCCATGAGTCACAAGAATCTGCTCAGCACGTGTTTCATCTATGGCCTGCAACAGGCCTGGCCAGTCGGCGTGGTCAGACAGCGGAAATCCCATTTCGACAGACTGAGATTTGCGAGTCTGTCGCGTGAGCATCCAGCCGGAGACCAGAGCGATCGACGCATTGCCAAACTTGCTGAGCCATGTTGAGTTTGCTGTCGAAGGCGGAGTAACAACGAGAACACCGCCCCAGTCCTTTCTTGCTGGTGCCTGAGTGGGAAGCCATGTCTTTGGCAACTGGATACCGCTCGCTCGATATTCGTCGTTGAGTTGCTGAATCGAAGGGTGACAATAGATCGGCCCGATCAGGGGATCAACACCAGCAATCAATCGCTGAGCCTTTCCAAGTGCGTAGGCCAGCAGCACGGCGGGCTTTCCTTCGTCACGGCACTGTTTCCACCAACGATTGATGTCTGCGAATGTTTCGTGTTGCGGAGCCCATTGGTAAATCGGCAGGCCAAACGTGGATTCGGTAATAAATGTATGACAGCGAACATGTTCGAACGCCGCGCAAGTGGAGTCCGGTTCTGTCTTGTAGTCGCCGCTTACGACCCAGACTTCACCACGGTACTCAATGCGAACCTGCGCCGAGCCGAGAATATGCCCGGCCGGATGGAACGATAATGTCACTCCGTTGATCAGTTTTTGTTTTCCATAAGGCAGCAGTTCAATTTCCGCCGATGGTCCAAGCCGGTGCCGGAGCACGCGTCGGCCTTCTTTCGCGGCGAGGTATTTTCTCGAACCAGGCCGTGCGTGATCGGCATGGGCATGAGTGACGATAGCTTTGGAGACTTTTCGCGCTGGATCGATGTAAAAGTCACCGACTTCGCAATAGAGTCCTGAGCTTGTCTCCTGGATCAGTGGTTTAGCCATAGGTCTTTTGCCGGTCGAATTCGCTCAGTAGCGATTCCACTGGCATCTCCAGGGTACAGGAAATACATGCGTGTGCGTTACAATATCGCCATTCCATGGCTTAAATCACGTCGGTTCCCTGGTTTTCGCTGGGATTGAGTTCACGCCAGACCGTTTCTGCACGTAAAATGCAAAGACCGAAGATTCATTGCGGTATTATGTGCGGAGAACATGCGATGACCGAGCAGACCCTTGAGCGACCTCCACAGGCGAACCAGGATGCAAGTCCTTTCCAGAAAATCACTTCCGGAGTTACCGTAGTGAACGAATCAACAGTAAGCAACGCTGTGAACTGGGGCTCAACATCGGACGGCGAAGACGTTGATTACGTGCCCGTATCACCATGGGCGCCGATCGCACTTTGCATGGGGCTGCTGGGGCTGACCGGATTCATGGGGTATTTCGGTCTTTACGTCGCTTTTTTCGGAATCTTCATCGGAATTGGTGCGATCAAGCAGATCCGAGACTCAGGCGGATGCGTCAAAGGCACGTGGATGGCGACCGTTGGACTGGTGCTGTCCATCTGCAGTTTCAGCTTGGGATCGGCAAAAATGTCCTACGATTACAAGCACGAAGTGCCGGAAGGATATCAGCGGGTCAATTTTCCAAAAGATGTGGCGGAAAAGCAGTTTGTCTTTTTGGGTGGACACAGGAAACTGCATCCTGATGTGGCGGGACTGATCGGTAAGAAGGTTTACTTGAAGGGCTTCATGTGGGCCACTCAGGAAACGGAAGGCCTGCGTCAGTTCATCCTGCTAAAAGACAATGGCGAATGTTGCTTCGGCGGCAAACCCAAATCACACGACTATATCATTGTGACATTACCTGTTTTAAAGTCGCAGCCTGATCGGCCAGAGATTTCGCATCGAGCGCCGGGAATGTCTGTCATTGAGATGCCGGACGAAACCAAAGAAAAGCTGAAGCTGGAAGAAGATTATCAACTGGTGACCAAGGCCTACACTGGAATGGT